>JAICLN010000221.1 GCA_025925615.1 Actinomycetospora sp.
CGGGAAGTCGACGAGGCGCCGGGAGACGGCGACCTGCGCGCCCGGCGCGCTGCGCTCGAGACCGCCCGCGCCTCCCTGCGGCGCGAGCACCACGTGCGCTGGCGCTCCGAGCTCGCCGCGGCCCGGCTCGCCGTCACCGACGACCTGACCCGGCGGCTGCGCGCCCTCGGGCTCCGCCACCGCGACCGGCTCGACACCGCGACCCGCGCCGAGCTGGCCGACCTCGCCGAGACCGTGGCCGGGGAGGTCGCCCGGGAGGCCGAGGCGGTCGTCGCCGGGCTCGGGGACCGGTTGCGGGCCCTCGTCGTCGACACCCTGGCCACGCTGGTTCCGCCCGGGGAGCTCGCCGCGCTGCGCATCCCGCCCCCGGAGCCACGCCCGGACCTCCCGGTCCCGAGCCCGCGCCGGCCCGACCGGCTCCTCGTGGTCGCCGGCGCCTCGGGCGGCCTGGGCCTGTCCCGGCTCGCGCTGCTGCCGCTGCTCGCGGTGCCGGTCGCCCCGGTCGTCGGGGCGGCGCTCGTGCCGGTGTCGGTCGGGATCGGGCTCGGCGCGGCGGGCTGGCTCGCGCACTCCCGACGGCGGGCGGCGGACCGCGCGCACGCCCGGGCGTGGCTCGCGGAGGCCCTGGCCCAGGCCCGCGCGGACCTCGAGCGGGTCCTCACCGAGGCGCTCATCGCGGCCGAGCGCGAGATCACCCTCGCCCTGGACCGGGCGCTCGACCGGCGGGCGCGCGAGGTCGACGCGGCGCTGCGCGGGGTGGGCGAGGAGGTCCGGGCCGCCGTCGAGCAGCGCGGCCGCGACGAGGCCCGGGCGGAGCGCGTGCGCCGGGCCGCCGTCCGCGCGGAGACGGTGCTGGCGCGGCTCGCGGCGGCCCGGGACCGGTAGCCCCCGACGGGTACATGAGGCAGATCGGCAGCGCCTCCGGCCTGCGTGCAGTGCCCCTGATCACCGGGACCGTCCGGCCACCCTCGACGAGGGGCGCACCACGCAGGTCGGCAACGCCTCCGGGCTGCGTGCAGTGCCCCTGATCACCGACCGCGGCGTCCTCACCGGGACCGGGGCGGCCGATTCGCCCGAACCGCCACCAGTGGCACCGGCGGGCACCTAGCGTGCCGGGCGTGCCCGACGCCGCACCCGACCTCGCCGTCCCGGACCCTGCCCTGCCCGGGGGACCGGACGCCGCCGCACCCGACGTCGCGGACGCCTGGGGCCCGGCGGGCGCGGCGATGCTGACCGGCGACCTCGTCCCGGGCGCCCCGGTCCTCGACGCGCCCACGGTCGACTCCGACGCCGACGGCGTGGCCGACACCGCCGTCACCGAGGTGTCCGGCGAGCTGGTCCTGGCCACCGACCTGGACCACGACGCCCGGGCGGACGCGGTCACCCGGGTCGGTCCGGACGGCGTCGTCACCGCGCGGGCCGGGGAGGCCGGACCGGAGCAGGTGGACCATCGCTGGGACGCGCCGCCGCCCCCGGCGCCGTCGGTGGACCCGCACACCGGCGAGTGGATCCGGGAGTAGCGCGTCGTCGGTCCCCCGCCGCGGTCGGGGGGCTCTAGTACGGTCCGGCCGTGTCGATCGAGAGCGCGCCCGCCGGGCGCCCCGATGCCGTGCACGAGGTGGACGCCGACTTCCTCGCGCTGCCGCTGCGCGAGGTCGCGGCCGCCGCGCTCGAGGCCGCGCGGGCCGGAGGTGCCGAGCACGCCGACGTGCGCGTGCACCGCATCCGCAGCGCCGTGCTCGAGCTGCGCGACGCCCGCGTCGTGACCTCCTCCGACACCGACGAGGTCGGGCTCGCCGTCCGGGTCCTGCGCGAGGGCGTGTGGGGTTTCGCCGCCCACGTCGACCTCACGCCGGGCACCGCCGCCGCCACCGCCCGCCGCGCGCTCGACGTCGCCGCCACCCTCGCACCCGTCGCCCGGGAGACGATCACCCTCGCCGCCGAGCCGGTGCACGCCGACGCCACCTGGGTCTCGCCCTACGACCTCGACCCCTTCGCGGTCGACCCGGGCGAGCGGATCGCCCTGCTCACCGACCGCTCGGCCGCGCTGCTCGCCGCCCCGGGGGTCGACCACGTGGAGGCCGTCTGCCTGCAGGTCAAGGAGCAGACCTTCTACGCCGACCTCGCGGGCACCGTCACCACCCAGCAGCGGGTGCGGGTCGATCCTGGGATCAGCATCACCGCGGTCGACCGCGACGGCGGGGGCTTCGAGTCGCTGCGCTCGATCGCACCGCCGGTCGGGCGGGGATGGGAGTACCTCACCGGCACCGGGTGGGACTGGGACGCCGAGCTCGCCGAGCTGCCGGTGCTGCTCGCCGAGAAGCTCGCGGCGCCGTCGGTCACCGCCGGGCCGACCGATCTGGTCATCGACCCGACCAACCTGTGGCTGGTCATCCACGAGTCGATCGGCCACGCCACGGAGTACGACCGCGCGATCGGCTACGAGGCGGCCTACGCGGGCACCAGCTTCGCGACGCCCGACCAGCTGGGCACCCTGCGCTACGGCAGCGACGTCCTGCGGGTCACCGGGGACCGCACGGTGCCGCACGGCCTGGCGAGCGTCGCCTACGACGACGACGGCGTCTCCACCGCCGAGACCGGGCCGTTCGACCTGATCCGCGACGGCGTGCTCGTCGGCTACCAGGTCGACCGGTCCTTCGCGCCCCGCCTGGGCCTCGAGCGGTCCAACGGCTGCGCCTACGCCGACTCCGCGGGCCACGTCCCGCTGCAGCGCATGGCGAACGTCTCGCTGTCGCCCGACCCGCACGCGGACACCAGCACCGCCGAGCTGATCTCCCGGGTCGAGGACGGGATCTACGTGGTCGGGGACCGCTCCTGGTCGATCGACATGCAGCGCTACAACTTCCAGTTCACCGGCCAGCGCTTCTACCGGATCTCCGGCGGCGAGCTCGCCGGCCAGGTCCGCGACGTCGCCTACCAGGCCACGACCACCGACTTCTGGGGCGCGATGGAGGCGGTGGGCGGACCCTCGACGTGGCGGTTGGGCGGCGCGTTCACCTGCGGCAAGGCCCAGCCCGGACAGGTCGCCCCGGTGAGCCACGGCTGCCCGAGCGCCCTGTTCCGGGGGATCGACGTGCTGAACACCGCGAGTGAGGCCGGCCGGTGACCACCGTGACCACGAGCCCCGCCGCCCTCGTCGAGCGGATCCTCGAGATCGCCCGCCGCGTGCGCCCCGACGCCGGGGCCGCCGTGCTGGTCCGCGAGACCTCCGAGGCCGTCCTGCGCTGGGCGAACTCGACGATGACCACCAACGGCACGACCACCGACCGCACCGTCGGGATCGTCCTGCTCGTGCCGCTGTCCGCGGGCGGGACCGGGGCGGGTGTCGTGCGGCTCTCCGCACCGGAACGGCTGATCGGCGCCGCGGACGACCACGCGGGCGCGGACGCCACCCTCGAGGCCGCGGTGCGCGAGGCCGTGGTCGCCGCCGAGCGCGCCGGCCCCGCGCGGGACGCCGCCGAGCTCCCCGCGCCCACCGGACCGGCGGACACCGACTTCGTCGCCGCGGCCGGCGAGACCTCCGCAGGGGTGTTCACCGGCCTCGCCGCGGCCCTGGCCGACTCCTTCGGGTCCGACCACTCGGCCGGGTTCGCCGACCACCACGTCACCACCACCTGGCTCGGGACGACGGCGGGCGTGCGGCGGCGCTGGGTGAGCCCCGGCGGCGCGGTGGAGGTCAACCTCAAGGACCCGGCGACGGGCTCCTCGGTGTGGGGCGGGCGGAGCTCCCGGGACTTCGCCGACGTCGACCTGCCCGGCCTGCTGGGCGACCTGCGCAGCCGGCTCGCCTGGGGGCGGCGCCGGGTCGCGCTCGACGCCGGGCACCACGAGACGATCCTGCCGCCCTCGGCGGTCAGCGACTTCATGATCTACCTCGCGTGGTCGATGGGCGGTCGGCCGGCGCAGGAGGGCCGCAGCGCGCTCTCCCGCGCGGGCGGCACCCGCGTCGGCGAGCAGCTCACGACGCTCCCGCTCACCCTCGCCGGGGACCCGGACGCCCCCGGCTTCCCGGGCCTGACCTATGAGCCGGTGCTCGCGACCACGAGCTCGGGCGACGAGGTGTCGGTGTTCGACAACGGCGCGGTCACCCGTCGCACGGAGTGGCTGCGCGACGGCCGGGTCGGCGAGCTGGCCTACCCCCGCGCCGCCGCCGCGGAGTTCGCCGCCGACGGCGCCCGGTTCGCCCCGCCGTCGGAGAACCTCCTGCTCACCGGGGGGTCGGACGCCTCGCTCGAGGACATGGTCGCCTCGACGCGACGCGGCCTGCTGCTGACCTGCCTCTGGTACATGCGCGAGGTCGACCCGGAGACCATGCTGCTCACCGGGCTGACCCGCGACGGCGTCTACCTCGTCGAGGACGGCGAGGTCACCGCCGAGGTCAACAACTTCCGGTTCAACGAGTCCCCACTCGACCTCGTGCGCCGCGCGACGGAGGCCGGGGCCACGTCCCGGACGCTGCCCCGCGAGTGGAAGGACTGGTTCACCCTCGCGGCGATGCCCCCGTTGCGGATCCCGGACTTCAACATGTCGTCGGTCTCGCAGGCCAGCTGAGACCGTGCGGCACCGGTCGCCGAGTTCGTGACCGGATGGTGACGCCGATCCGTTCGGGCCGTCCCACCGTCGGGGAACTCCACCGCACGTGACCGACTCCGCTGATCGAGCAGGCCGTCCGACCGTCGGCGCGCGCGCCGGGTCCGTCGTGCGCGGTGTCCTCGGGCTCCTGGGCGGTCTCGTCCGCCTCGTCACGGGGCTCTTCGCCACCGTCCTCGTCCTGCACATCGTGCTCGTCGTGCTCGGGGCGAACCCGGCGAACGGCATCGCCCGGACGATCGCGGCGCTCGCCGACGCGCCCACCCTCGGCCTGCGCGACCTGTTCCTGCTCGGGAACCCGACGCTGCAGGTGATCGTCTCCTACGGACTGCCGGCCGTGGTGTGGGTGGCCGTGGGCGCCGTGGTCGTCGGGATCCTGCGCCTGCTCGGTCGACCGCGGTCCGGGCTCGCCTGACTGCTCGGTGGGAGACCGAGGGGTGCGCGACGACCCGGGGGTCGCGGGCGGGCGAGGGCACACTGGAGCGTGTGGGACGAGTGGTGATGCGCTACCCGGGCGCGCCCGGGACGGTCGCCCAGGCGGCCTGGGAGGCCGAGGTCCCGCGCCGCGGCGAGCTGGGCGACCTGGCCGCGCTGGTCGGCTCGGGCGGGGTGTGCGTGCTCTCCGGGGCCGGGATCTCCACCGACTCCGGGATCCCGGACTACCGCGGCCCGTCGAGCGCGGCGCGCCGGCACGCGCCGATGACCTACAACGCCTTCGTCGGCGATCCCGGGGCCCGCCACCGCTACTGGGCCCGCAGCCACGTCGGCTGGCCGCAGATCGAGCGCGCCCGCCCCAACGAGGCCCACCGCGCCGTGGCCGCGCTGCAGCGCACCGGCCTCGTCACCGACGTCATCACCCAGAACGTCGACGGGCTGCACCAGGACGCCGGCGCCCGCGACGTCGTCGAGCTCCACGGCGCCCTCGCGCGGGTGGTGTGCCTGGGCTGCGCGGCCACGCACGACCGCGCCGCCGTCCAGGACCGGCTCGCCGCCGTCAACCGCGGCTTCGACGCCGACGTCGCCGCGCTGCGCTCCACCCAGGTCAACCCCGACGGCGACGCCGAGCTCCCGGCCGATCTCGTCGAACGGTTCACCATGATCGACTGCCCGGTCTGCGGGACCGGTCCGCTCAAGCCCGACGTCGTCTTCTTCGGGGAGTCGGTCCCCCGCCCGCGGGTCACGGCGTGCTTCGACCGGGTGGCCGGTGCCCGGGCGCTGCTCGTCCTCGGGTCCTCCCTGGCCGTGATGTCCGGACTGCGCTTCGCCCGCGCGGCGGCCCGGGCCGGCATCCAGGTCGCGATCGTCACCGCCGGACCCAGCCGGGGCGACGACCTGGCGTCGGTGAGGCTCGCGTCACCTCTCGGTGAGGTGCTTCCGGGGCTGGTCAGCGCCCTCCGGGCCTGAATCGTTCAGCTTGATCGTGGAAGTGGTCCTCTCGACACCGGTGAGCGGTTCCGTCGGCAACATCTGTCGTTAACGTCGGAGTACTCCGACGGGGCGTCACGGTGTGGTGGAGCAGTCCGTCACACAACGTGCCCGGTTCCCACGCCTGTGGACGCGGGCGTGGCCCCGTCACCTGGCGACCTGACGGTCGTCGCTCGGAGACCGGCGAGACGATCGGAGAGTGACACGACGCATGACGGCCGCACCGACCATCCCTGGGCTCGACAACCCGCCACTGCAGCGCCAGGAGGTCCTGGACTGGGTCAGCCAGGTCGCCGAGCTCACCACCCCGGACCGGGTGGTGTGGTGCGACGGGTCGCCGGAGGAGTGGACACGCCTCGCCGATGAGCTCGTCGAGGCCGGGACCTTCACGCGTCTGGACCCGGCGAAGAAGCCGAACTCGTTCCACGCCGCCTCGGACCCGGACGACGTCGCCCGGGTGGAGGAGCGAACCTTCATTTGTTCGGCGGAACGGAAGGACGCCGGCCCCACCAACAACTGGATGGACCCGGCCGAGATGAAGGCCACCCTGTCCGAGCTGTTCCGCGGGGCCATGGCCGGCCGGACCATGTACGTCATCCCGTTCTGCATGGGGCCCGTCGACGCGGAGCACCCCAAGCTCGGCGTCGAGATCTCCGACAGCGCCTACGTCGTGACCTCGATGCACATCATGACCCGCATGGGGCCCGCGGTGTACGAGCGCCTCGAGGCCGGCGACTCCGAGTGGGTCCCCGCCCTGCACTCGGTCGGCGCGCCGCTGGAGCCGGGCCAGGCCGACGTCCCGTGGCCCTGCAACGACACCAAGTACATCAGCCACTTCCCCGACACCCGGGAGATCTGGAGCTTCGGGTCGGGCTACGGCGGCAACGCGCTGCTGGGCAAGAAGTGCTACGCGCTGCGCATCGCCACGGTGATGGCACGCGACGAGGGCTGGCTCGCCGAGCACATGCTGATCCTCAAGCTGATCTCGCCGGAGAACAAGGCGTACTTCGTCGCTGCCGCGTTCCCGTCGGCCTGCGGTAAGACCAACCTCGCGATGCTGCAGCCCACCATCCCGGGCTGGCGCGCCGAGACCGTCGGC
>JAICLN010000094.1 GCA_025925615.1 Actinomycetospora sp.
AGTGGTGGTAGGTGCTGACGGCGCCGGCGCGGTCACCGAGCTCGCCCTGCAGGGCGATGAGGCGGCGGTACCCGACCTCGTCGAGGGGCCGCAGCCGGAGGCGGCGCCGGGCGACCTCGACGGCCTCGGCCGTGTCGCCGGCCCGCACGAGCGCGTCACCGAGCAGCTCGCAGAGGGCCACGCACCGCGTCTCGAGCTCGGCCCGGGCCTCGAGCACCCAGTCGTCGTAGCCCCCCGGGAGGAACTCGCCCCGGTAGGCGGCGAGCGCGGTGCCCGCGTGCACGACGACCTCGTCGTCGGCGCCGTCCCGGCCCGCGGCCCGGGCCGCCTCCCCCTCGAGGACGAAGTCACGCAGGTCCACCCGGCCCGCGGCGGAGTCGCGCCAGCACAGGTCCCGCCCGCTCACCACCAGCCCGGAGTCCGGGGGCAGGGCCGTCCGCAGGTGGTGCAGCTCGCGGCGGAGGTTGGTCAGGGCCTGCTCGTCGATGGAGTCGGGCCAGAACAGCGTCGCGATCCGGCCGCGGGGCTGCGGGAGCCCGGCGTGCAGGGCGAGGTACCCGACCAGGGCGACCGCCCGCGGCGGGACGGCCAGCGGCGCACCCGTCGCGTCGCTGACGACCTGCTCACCCAGGAGGCGGATCTGGACCATCGCCGTCGGACCTTCGCTCGCGGTCCACGGTCCCGACCGGCGTCTCACGAGCGTGGACGGTCGGCCGGCAGATCACCATCCGCCGCGTCCCACACCACGACTGGGCCGTCCGTCGTCGTGGGCTCGTCCGTCCTGCGGCCGGGGCCACCGCGGGTGACGGCGTCGGCACCGTCAGGTCCGGCTAGACCAGGAAGCGGAAGGCCGGGGACCCCGGCTCGAGGACCTCGATCTGCAGGGGCGAGCGGGCCATCCGCTCGAGCAGCGGCTCGTAGTCCTCGCGACGCCCGATCTCGATGCCGACGAGGGCGGGCCCGGACTCGCGGTTGTCGCGCTTGACGTACTCGAAGCGCGTGACGTCGTCGTCGGGTCCGAGCACCTCGTCGAGGAAGCGGCGCAGCGCGCCGGGTTCCTGCGGGAACTCGACGAGGACGTAGTGCTTGAGTCCCTGGTGGCGCAGCGAGCGCTCGATGACCTCGGCGTAGCGGGAGACGTCGTTGTTGCCGCCCGAGAGGATGGCGACGACCGTCTCGCCCGGCGTGAGGTCGAGCTCGGGCCCGTCCGCACGCAGCGCCGCCCCGGCCAGGGCGCCCGCGGGCTCGGCGATGATCCCCTCGGTCTGGTAGAGCGCCAGCATCTCGGTGCAGACCAGGCCCTCGTCGACGGCGATGACCTGGGCCCCCGAGCGCCGGATCAGCGGGAACGTCACCACGCCGGCCTTGCGCACCGCGGCACCGTCGACGAAGCGGTCGAACCCGTCCTCGTCGAGGACCACGGGGCTCCCGGCGTGCAGGGCGGCGGCGACGTTGCGCGCCCCGGCCGGCTCCACACCGATGACCCGGGTCCGCGGGTGGGCCGACTGCAGCCATGTTGCGGTACCCGCGAGGAGCCCGCCGCCACCCACCGGCACGACGACGACGTCGGGCGCGTGCCCGAGCTGCTCGACGACCTCGGCGATGACCGTCGCCTGGCCGGCGACCGTGCGGCTGTCGTCGAAGGCCGGGACGAGCGTCGCGCCGGTCTCCCCGGCGAAGGCGGTGGCCGCCGCCGAGGCCTCGTCGTAGGTGTCGCCCTGGACGACGAGGTCGACCATGTCGCCGCCGAGCGCGGCGATCCGTTCGCGCTTCTGGCGGGGGGTGGTGCGGGGGATGAGCACCCGTCCGCGCACGCCGTGGGCACGGCAGGCGAACGCGAAGCCCTGGGCGTGGTTGCCGGCGCTGGCGCACACGACCCCGGCGGCCCGGGCCTCGTCGTCGAGCTGGGAGATGAGGTTGTAGGCGCCGCGCAGCTTGTAGGAGCGCCCGACCTGCAGATCCTCGCGCTTGAGCCACACGTTCGCGCCGGAGTCGGCCGACAGCCGCGGGTTCTGTTGCAGCGGGGTGAGCTCCGCGATACCGGTGAGACGCTCCGCGGCCTCGAGCACCTGCTTCTCGAACGCCGTCCCGTCCCCGCCCACCATCGCACTGCTCCCTGCTCGTCTGATCCGAACGGCCCATGGTAGGTCGGTAGGTCCGTGGGCTCGTCGAGCGACCCCTCCGCCGTCGTGACCCACCGTGACCGAGGCCCCGACGGAGACCGTCGGCACCGAGGGCGCCAGGCAGTTGATCATGCCGAGGGCCAGAGTCCCGACCGCCGACGTCGGGCACGCTGCGTCACGGCGAACGGCCCGGATATCGTGGTGATCGAGGAGATGCCGCACGTCGTGGAAGGACGCAGGAGAGCGATGACCGAGACGATCGAGTTCCAGGCCGAGGCCCGTCAGCTGCTGCAGCTGATGATCCACTCGATCTACTCCGACAAGGACGTGTTCCTGCGGGAGCTGATCTCCAACGGCTCCGACGCGCTGGACAAGCTGCGGATGGAGTCCTACCGGGACAAGGACCTCGGGGTCGACACCTCGGACCTGCACATCGCGCTGCGCACCGACGCCGCGAACCGCACGCTGACGGTCGCCGACAACGGCATCGGGATGAGCCGCGACGACGTCGTCAGCCTCATCGGGACCATCGCGAAGTCGGGCACCGCCGAGACGCTGTCGAAGCTGCGCGAGGCGCAGAGCGACGGCGAGGAGGTCACCGACGAGACCCGGGCCGAGCTCATCGGCCAGTTCGGCATCGGCTTCTACTCGAGCTTCATGGTGGCCGACCGGGTCGAGATGACCACCCGCCGGGCGGGCACCGACGGCGGCGTCCACTGGGAGTCGACGGGCGAGGGCACCTACGAGCTCTCCGAGGTGCCCGACGCGCCGCAGGGCACGAGCATCACGGTGCACCTCAAGGCGGAGGACGCCGAGGACAGCCTGCACGACTACGCCGACCCGGCCGTCGTGAAGCGCATCGTGAAGCGCTACTCCGACTTCATCACCTGGCCGATCCTGTTGAACCCGGGCGAGGGCGGCGAGGACGAGGAGAGCACCGACGAGCCGATCAACTCCCGCAAGGCGCTGTGGGCGCGCCCCCGCTCCGAGGTCAGCGACGAGGAGTACGCCGAGTTCTACCGCCACGTCTCGCACGACTGGCAGTCCCCGCTCGAGACGATGCGGTTCACCGGCGAGGGCACCTTCGAGTACCAGGCGCTGCTGTTCCTGCCGAGCCACGCGCCGATGGACCTCTACATGCGCGACGCCAAGCGCGGCGTGCAGCTCTACGTCAAGCGCGTGTTCGTCATGGAGGACTGCGAGGCGCTCGTCCCCGAGTACCTGCGGTTCGTCAAGGGCGTCGTCGACGCGCAGGACCTCTCGCTCAACGTCTCCCGTGAGATCCTCCAGCAGGACCGCCAGATCCAGCTGATCCGCAAGCGCCTGGTGAAGCGGGTGCTGCAGACGATCACGACGATGCGCGGCGAGAGCCCCGAGAAGTACGACACCTTCTGGACCGAGTGCGGCCGCGCGCTCAAGGAGGGTCTGCTCACCGACTCCGAGAACGCGCAGGCCGTCCTCGAGGCGTCGGTCTTCGCCTCGACGCACGACCCGGAGAAGCCCACGACGCTCGCCGACTACGTCGCGCGGATGCCCGAGGGCCAGGAATCGATCTACTACGTGACTGGCGAGTCCCGCGCGAGCGTCGAGAACTCGCCGCACATCGAGGCGTTCCGCGCCAAGGGCTACGAGGTCCTGCTGCTCACCGACCAGGTCGACGAGGTCTGGGTCGGCGTGGTGCCGTCCTACGGCACGGGCGAGGACGCGACGCCGTTCGCCTCGATCTCCCAGGGCGACGTCGACCTCGGCGACGACGCCGAGAAGCCCGAGGGCTTCGACGACCTGCTCTCCTGGATGACGACGACGCTGGCCGACGACGTGTCCGAGGTGCGGCTCTCGACCCGGCTGACCACGTCGCCGGCGTGCCTGGTCGGCGAGGTGGGCGCGATCCCGCCGCAGCTGGAGCAGATGATGCGCTCGATGGGTCAGGAGCTGCCGGTCCAGAAGCGCGCCCTCGAGCTCAACCCCAAGCACCCGCTGGTGGAGAACCTCAGGACGGCCCACGAGGCGAAGCCCGACGATGCCGGCGTCGCCGAGACCGCCTCCCTGCTGCACGACATGGCGCTGCTGGCCGAGGGCGGCGAGCTCAAGGAGCCCTCGGTCTTCGTCGGGAAGCTCGCGCAACGTCTGGCGGCCACCCTGTGAAGGTCGGCGTCGACAGCTTCGTCGCGAAGGTCACCGACCCCGACACCGAGGAGGTCGTCGGGCCGGTCGAGCGGTTCGCGCACCTGATGGAGGAGATCGAGACGGCCGACCGGGCCGGGCTCTACTCCTACGGCATCGGCGAGCACCACCGCGCCGAGTACTACGACGCGGCACCGGCGGTCATCCTGGCCGCCGCGGCCGCCCGGACCCGGCAGCTCCGGCTCCGGTCGGCCGTCACGGTGCTCTCGGCGGCCGACCCGGTGCGGGTGTTCCAGGAGTACGCGACGGTCGACCTGATCTCGGGCGGACGGGTGGAGCTCGTCGTCGGGCGCGGCTCGTTCACCGAGGCGTTCCCGCTGTTCGGGCTCTCGTTCGACGACTACGAGTCGCTGTTCTCCGAGAAGCTCGAGCTGCTCGTGGCCCTGACGCGCAGCGAGCGCGTGACCTGGTCGGGCCGGCACCGCCCGGCGCTGGACGACCAGCCGGTCTTCCCGCGCCCGGCCCAGGACCCGCTGCCGGTGTGGGTCGGGGTCGGCGGGTCCCCGGAGTCGTTCGTCCGGGCCGGGCTGCTCGGCCTCCCGCTCATGGTCGCGATCATCGGCGGCGAGCCGCGGCAGTTCGCCCCGCTGATCGACCTCTACCGCCGTGCCGGCGCGCAGGGCGGGCACGACCCGGAGCAGCTGAAGGTCGGCCTGCACTGCTTCGGGTTCCTCGGCGACGACGTCGCGAAGGCCACGAACGCCTTCTACCCGGGCTGGGAGGCGATGTTCACGACGATCGCCCGCGAGCGCGGCGGGATGCCGCCCACCCGGCGGCAGTTCGACGCGACCCGTGGGCCCGACGGCGCCTACGTCATCGGCGATCCCGACCAGGTGGCCACGAAACTGACGCGGATCTCCGAGCAGCTGGGTGGCGTCGACCGGATCAACCTGCAGATGACGAACCCGCGGCTGCGCCACGCCGACCTGCTGCACTCGATCGAGCTGCTGGGCGAGGTCGTCCCGAAGGTCGCCGACGTCTGATCGGAACCGTGGGACGATGCGGGGAGTCGAAGGAGAGTGATGACCGTGTTGCCCACCACGCCCGATCACCTCCTGAGCCTCGACGAGTGGATCGCGCTCCCGGAGAGCTCGGAGTGGCGGTTCGAGCTCGCCGAGGGAGTGCCCGTCATATCGGCTCGTCCGATCCGTCGGCACCAGAAACTGGTCATGCGCCTCGGGGCGCAGCTCGAGGACCGGGCCGAGCGGCGTTTCACGGTGACGCCCGAATTCGAGGTCGTCGTCAGCGCGGGTGCGGCGGCCACGGTCCGGGTCCCCGACCTCGTCCTCGGGCCACCCGGCCTGCCGGACGACACACCCCGGTTGTTCGGCGCGGAGGCGGTCGCCGTCGTCGAGATCCTCTCGCCCGGCTCACGACGGCTGGACCGCGTGCTCAAGTACAGCGAGTACGCCGAGGCGGGGGTGCCGGTCTACCTGCTCGTCGAACCCGGTCCGCCGGTGGTGCTCAGCGAGTACCGACTGGTCGATGCGGCGTACGCGCTGGTCGCCGAGCATCGGGGGAGCGCCCCGCTGGGGCTCGGCGTGACGCTCGACCTGGATGCCCTCGGCTGAGCCTCCGGTGTGATCGGATGCGGTCATGACGATGGACCCGACCGCCCTGCCCCCGGGCTTCGCCGACCAGCTCGCGAAGTACACCGCGCGGGCCGCGGCTCCGGTCACGGCGAAGGTCGCGGCGTCGACGATCCTGCTGCGCGACGGCGCCGACGGCGTCGAGGCCTTCCTGCTGCGCCGCCGCACCCAGATGGCGTTCGCGGGCGGCATGGTGGTGTTCCCCGGCGGCGGGGTGGACCCCCGGGACGTGACCGATGCCGTCGGCTGGGTCGGACCGTCCCCGTCGACGTGGGCGCAGCGACTGGAGCTGGACGACGCGTCGGCCCGGGCGGTGGTCTGCGCGGCGATCCGCGAGACGTTCGAGGAGTCCGGCGTGCTCCTCGCGGGGCCCGACGGGTCCTCCGTCGTCGACGACACCTCGGGCCCGGAGTGGGCGGAGGCGCGGCGGGCCCTCGAGGCCCGGGAGACAGCCTTCACCGAGGTGCTGCGGGAGCGAGGACTCGTGCTGCGGACCGACCTGCTGCGCCCCTGGACGTGCTGGGTCACCCCGGAGTTCGAGCCGCGCCGCTACCGCACGTTCTTCTTCGTGACGGCGAGCCCGGCCGGCCAGCACGCCGCGGCCGGCTCCACCGAGTCCGACGCGGCCGGTTGGCTCGGCGTCGGCGAGGCGCTGTCCTCGGCGGGGGAGCGGGTGGCGATGCTCCCGCCGCAGTACTGCACCTTCCTGGAGCTCGCCCAGCACCGGACGGTCGCGGAGGTCCTCGACGCCGCCGACCGGCCCATCCCGGCGCCGGTGATGCCCGCCCTGGACACGACCGCCGACCCCGTCCGCCTCGTGCTCCCGGCGCGCTACGCGGAGCTCAACCGCGTGGGCTGACGGACCCGCGGAGCGACAGCTCCCCGGTGAGGAACTTGGGACCTCCCGGGTGCCCCGGCAGCGGCGGGCGCACGCCGGTCACCAGGTGACGGGCAGCGTCTCCACGCCGTGGATGAGCGCGTCGTGGCGGTACTCCAGCTCCGCCGGGTCCACCGCGAGCGCCAGCGCCGGGAAGCGCCGCAGGAGTGCGCTGAACGCGATCCGCAGCTCGATCCGGGCCAGCGGGGCCCCCAGGCAGTGGTGGATGCCGTAGCCGAAGGCGACGTGGGGGAGCGGCTCGCGGGCGAGGTCGAGCCCGTCGAGGTCCCCGGCGGCGAGCGCCGGGTCCCGGTTCGCGGCGCACAGCGAGGCGGTCCCCCAGGTCCCGGCCGGGATCGCGGGGCTCCCGACGACGACGTCGCGGGGCGCCACCCGCGGGAACCCCGCCGAGACCGGTGAGATGAGACGCAGCAGCTCCTCGACGGCGCGGGAGAGCGGCGCCGGGTCCGGGTCCTCGACGGCGGCGCGCAGGAGCGCCATCTGGGTCGGGTCGCGCAGGAGGGCGAGGGTGCCCAGGGCGATGACGTTGGACGTGGTCTCGTGCCCGGCGATGAGCAGCAGGTTCGCGAGCCCCGCGAGCTCCTCGTCGTCGATCCCGCCCTCGGCCGCGGGCCGGTCGCCGTGCTCGCGGACGAGCATGCCGAGTAGGTCGTCCCCGGGGTCCCGGCGGGACCGTTCGACCAGCGTGGCCATGTACGCCCGGGAGGCGCGGATGACCTCGGAGCGCTCCCCGGGGGTGAGGTCGGAGCGCAGGGTGCGCTCCGCGCGCTCCTGGAACCCGGCACGGTCGGCGTAGGGGACCCCGAGCAGCTCGCAGATGACCAGGGACGGCACCGGCAGGGCGAAGTCGGCCACGAGGTCGGCGGGCGGGCCGGCGGCGGCCATGGTCTCCAGGGCGTCGTCCACGATCGCCGTCACCCGCGGCTCGAGCGCCTTCATTGCCCGCACCGTGAAGCGCCCGGTGAGCATCCGGCGCAGCCGCGTGTGGTCCGGCGGGTCGAGCGCCAGGAGCATCCCGCTGCGACGGCGGTGCATCTCGGCGGGGGAGAGCGCCTCGGTGATCCCCGGCGGGGGCGGGACGGCCTCGAACCCGAACGCGGGATCGCCGTGCACCATCCGGGCGTCGTGGTACCCGGTCACCAGCTCGGCCCGGTGCCCGGCCAGCGTCGTGACCGGGCAGATGCCGTCCTGCTCGCGCAGTGACGTGACCCCGGGGTCGGGGTCGAGCCCGTCGCGGCGCAGGCCGAGCGGGGGCGCGGGGGTGACGTCCGGGTCGATGGGCAGGCTCACGACCCGAGACCCTGCTCCATCGGCCCCTCGGGACGGAAGAGCACTCCCATCTGAGCTACCGGCCGCGGAACACGGGGCGGCGCTTCTCGAAGAACGCGTCGTTGCCCTCGGCGAAGTCGGCGGTCTCGAAGAGCTCCACCTGCGCGCACTCCTCGGCGTGCAGGGTCCCGGCGAGCGTCTCCGGGGGATCGGCCAGCAGCCGTTTCGTCGCGGCGAGGGCGAGCGGCGCGGCGAGGGCGAGCTCGGCGGCCACCGAGCGGGCCGCCGCGAGCGACCCGCCGTCGTCGACCAGCTCGTCGACCAGGCCCAGCGCGTGGGCCTCCTCGGCGCCGACGATCTTCCCGCGCAGCAGCATCCGGCGGGCCGGTCCGGCCCCCACGCGGCGCGGGAGCGTCCAGTGCAGTCCGGAGTCCGCGACCAGCCCGACCTTGCCGAAGATCGCGCCGAACGTCGCCGAGCGCCCGGCGACGACGTAGTCGCACGCCGCGGCGAGCGAGGTCCCCGCGCCGACCGCGGCGCTCTCGACCGCGGCCACGACCGGCAGTGGGCCCTCGAACAGCAGGGAGATGACGTCGGCGACGAGGTGGAGCCGGTCCCGGGCGTCCGCCCGGTCGCCGCGCGGCATCGACGCGAGGTCGCCGCCCGAGCTGAACGCGGTGCCGGCGCCGGTGATCACCAGGGCCCGACAGCCGTCGTCGGCGTGAGCGGCCTCGAGCGCGGCCCGCAGCTCCCGGCGCAGCGGCACGCTCAGCGGGTTGCGGCGGCCCGGCTCGTTGAGCGTGAACGTCCGTACCGGGCCGTCGTCGGAGACCAGGACGAACGGTTCGGTGCGCTCGGTGTCGGCCATCGGGCTCCTTCCGGGGCGTCGGGCGCTCATCATCACCCGGGCCCCGCCGTCCGGCCCGGTCAGGCCCGCGGGAACCGACGCTCCCGCAGGTGGTCCAGCGTCGTCCCGTAGCGGTCCAGGACCGCGGCCCGCACGTCGGGATCGCTGCGCGGCACCGGCTCGATGAAGACCTGGTCGAGGTCGTGGAACCGGTCGTGCAGCTCGTTGTCCAGCCGGACGCAGGCCCGCTCGAGGTCGCCCGCGGTGAGGTCGTCGACGAAGTCGACACGGGCGCACAGCAGCACGCTGTCGGTGCCGGTGAGCATCGACTGGAGGTCCACGACGGTGACGACCTCGGGGGCGGCGTCGAGGTGGTCGAAAACCGCCCGCATCACCCGGGGCTCGGCCGCGCGGCCGATGAGGAGCGCCTTGTTCGAGCTGCCCAGGGAGTACGCGACCCCGACGAGCGTCAGGCCGATCATGATCGAGGCGATCCCGTCCCACACCGACGAGCCGGTCGCGCGGTGCAGGGCCACGCCTATCGCGGCGAACGCCAGGCCGATCAGGGCGGCGGTGTCCTCGAAGAGCACGCTCTTCACCGTCGGGTCGTCGGAGAGCGCGAGGTAGCGCCGCAGCGAGAGCTTCAGCTCCCGCTTCTCGCGCCACACCTGGCGCACCGCCTGCTGCCAGGAGGTGCCCTCGATGAGGGCCGAGAGCCCCAGGACGGCGAACGCGACCCACGCGTACTGCTCCTCGGCGGGGTCCGGCGGGTTCTCGACGATCGTCGTGATGCCCTCGTAGATCGAGTACGTGGCGCCGGTGACGAACACCGAGACCGCGGCGATCATCGACCAGAAGAAGCGCTCCTTGCCGTAGCCGAAGGGGTGCGCGCTGTCGGGACGGCGCACCGAGCGGCGCAGCGCGGTGAACAGCAGCACCTCGGTGGTGCAGTCCGCGACCGAGTGCGCTGCTTCGGCGAGCATCGCCGACGACCCCGTGAGCAGGCCGGCGACGAGCTTCAGCACCCCGACCAGGGCGTTGGCGACGAACGCGAGGACCACCGAGAGGGTGCTCTGGCCCGAGGACGACTCCTCGTGGTGGCGGCCCTCGTCGGTCGGGTCGTCCGGTTCGGGCCCCACGGAGGCCTCCTCCTGGGTTCCGGGTGGTCCGACCGCCATGGGTGTTCCCTCCTGTTCGTCCGGACAGACCGCTCTACCCGTTGCCGGTCCGGCGCACGCCGCCAGGGGAATACGTCTCCCTGTCCCTTGACGCAACCAAGGAGTTGCCATACCTTCTATCGCAACAGCACGGTTGCACCAGGAGGCACCGATGGGATTTCCCGACCGGATCGAACGGACCATCGAGCTCACCCACTCGCCCGAGCGAGTGTGGGCCGCGATCACCACCGCCGAGGGCCTGGCCGCGTGGTTCGGCGACCGTGCCGAGATCGACCTGCGGCCCGGGGGCGCCGCCACCGTGGACTGGACGGCCGAGGGTCACCACCAGGACCTGCGGGTGGAGCGCGTCGAGGAGCCGACCGTCTTCGGGTTCACCTGGCGCATCGACGGCCTGCCCCGGGAGGACCCGCGCCGCACCTACGTCGAGTTCATCCTCGAACCGATCCCGGCCGGCACGCGGCTCCACCTCGTGGAGACCGGGTTCGCCCAGCTCGGCCCGGACGAGCACCGCGCGCACAGCGGCAACACCCACGGGTGGGCCCACGAGCTGGGAGAGCTCGCCGCCCACCTCGACGCCGTCCGTGCCGCCTGAGCGACCCGACGCCGGGGCGAGCGCCGAGTCGACCGCCGAGGCGGTCTTCGCCGCCCTGGCCGACCCGACCCGGCGTGCGATCCTCGCCGACCTCGCGACCCACGGCCCGTCCACCGCCACCGACCTCGCGGGCCGGCTCCCGATCTCCCGCCAGGCCGTCGCCAAGCACCTCGACCGGCTGACCGAGGCGGGTCTCGTCAGCGTCGAGCCGGGGGAGCGGCGGCGCATCCGCCACCGCGTCCGGTCCGCGCCCATGCGCGTCGCGCAGCGCTACCTCGCCGCCCTGGCCCGCGACTGGGACGGCCCGCTCGCCGCCCTGTCCGACCAGCTCGACCGCATCCACCAGGAGGATCCATGACCCGGCCACCGATCGTCGCCGCCGTGTACCGGACCTGCGCCACGACGGGGCGCGGCATCGAGCACCTCGCGTTCGTGACGACGCTGCTGGACCTCACCCCGAACGGTCGCGGGGAGACCTGGGAGGACTCCCCGGAGTGGGTGGCACAGGTCCCGTCGGTGATCCCGCCGAACGTGATGACGTCCGCGGACGTGGCCACCAGCTTCGGTCGGTTCCGGACTGCCGCCACGGCACCGTGATCAACGCCCACACCCCGACGACGAGGGCGGCCTCGACGAGCAGGTACCACGGCCACGGCCCGAGCACGTCCAGCAGCGACGCCGTCTCGGGCTTGTGGTCGAGGTAGCCGTAGTTCGCCCCGGTCAGCGCGTTGACCACCTGGGCGGG
>JAICLN010000134.1 GCA_025925615.1 Actinomycetospora sp.
GCCGACGCCGGTCCCGTCCAGCGCGAGGCTTCCGGCCACACCGGCCACGCCGACGGCAGCGAGGGCGCCGCCGCCCACCACGGCCGCGAGGTCGAGCGGGTGCTCGAGCACGGCCATCCCGACCGACGCCGCGGCGTTCCCCACCTCGGCCAACGGCGAGGTCGACGCGGCAGCCGGGGGAGTGGGTGGAGGAGCGATGCCCGCGAGCGAGGACGACGCCACATCGAGAGCGCGAGCGGCGGTCTCGTTGGCGACCCGAGCCCGCTCCTCCGCGGCGCGCATCAGCGCGGTGCCGTCGCCCGCCGCCTGGTCGGCCCGGTCCAACCCGGCCTCGGCGGCCGGGCCGGCCTCGGACCCGAGTCCGTGCGCGGCAGCACGGGCCGCACCGATCATCTCCTCGCCCCGTGCGTAGTCCGCCTGGGCCGCCCGGAGCTCCTCGGCGTACCGCCTCAGCGGGTCCACCGAGTTGCTCGCCGCCTCCGCGAGGCGCTGCACGTTCGTCGCGTCCTGCTGCGTCCGCGCGAGGGCGAGGGGCGCGGCGAGGCCGGTCCAGTCGGCGGTGGCCGCGCGCCCGTGGCCGGCGACCGACTCGCCGAGCGCCTGCAGCGACTTCGCCACGACGCCGAGTTGCCGGCACGCGTCCTCGACCGCGGCGGGGTCGCCGGGGAGCGGCATCAACGCGGGCCGACGCCGGGGATGAGGACGCTGCCGAGCCCGGCCCCGGCCTGCTCGTCGCTCGTCACGTACTGCGCACTCGACGCTTCCACGGCTCCGGCGCAGTCCAGCAGGCTCGCGCGGATCGCCTGGACGGCGCGGTCGAACTGCGCGGCGAGCTCCGATGCCGCCCCGGCGAGCGGGCCCCACCCGACGGCGCCCGACACCTGGTCGACGGCGGCGCCCACGGAGAGCCCAGCATCGTCGAGGCCGTCGGCATCGGCGCGCAGGTCAGCGGCGCCGCGGCGGAGCTGCTCGGGGCGCACGTCGAAGCCGTCCGGCACGTCCGCGATCCTGACGCAGAGCCGACGCCGCTGGGGCCGGTTCGGAGAAGACGGGAGGGCGCGGGTGAGGTCGAGCGCCGAGGCGGACATCCGGAGCGCGGACGACGCGCTGGGTCACGACGACGCCGTCGGGCTCGCCGCCCGCCTACGCCGCGGCGAGGTATCTCCCGACGAGGTCCGACGAGCCGCGGCCGAGCGGATCACCAGGGTCGACCCGACGCTGCACGGCCTCGCCCTCGACCGACTCGACGAACCCGTCGTCGGCGCGCAGGACGGTCCCCTGGCCGGCGTCCCGACGCTGGTCAAGGAGAACACCGACGTCGCCGGCTGGCCGACCACCAACGGCAGCACCGCCTACGCCGCCGAACCCGCTGCGGCCCACCCCGAGGTCACGCGCCAGCTCCTCGACCTCGGCGTCCAGCTCCTCGGCAGCACCCGCATGCCCGAGTTCGGGCTCAACGCGAGCACCGAGTTCGTCGACGCCGAGCCCACCCGCAACCCCTGGAACACCGACTACTCGGCCGGCGCCTCCTCCGGCGGGTCGGCGGCGTTCGTCGCCGCCGGAGCCGTCCCGCTCGCCCACGCTTCAACGACATCCAATTCAGCACGCCGATAGGGGGTCCATCCGCATCCCGGCCGCCGCGTGCGGGCTCGTCGGGCTCAAGCCGACGCGAGGGAGGACCGCCCTCAACGCCTAGGGCGGGCAGATGCCGATCAATCTGGTCAGCGACGGCGTCGTCACGAGGACCGTCAGGGACACCGCCGCCGTCCTCGGGCACCTCGACCGGCTTCGGAGGAACCCGCACCTCCCACCACTGGGCCTCATCGACGGCCCGAGCCCCAGGAGACTCCGGATCGGCCTCGTCCTCGAGAGCCCCGCCGCGGGCACGATCGACGACGAGACCCGCGCCGCCGTCGTCGCGACGGCTCACGCTCTGGAAGCCGCGGGTGACGTCGTCGAGCCGCACACCCTCGCCGTCGGGAAGGGGTTCGTCGACGACTTCCTCGTCTACTGGGGGCTGCTCGCGGTCGGGATCGTGGTCGGCGGGCGGTTCGGGTTCCCGGAGTTCGACCCCGCGCGGCTCGACCCGCTCACCCACGGCCTGCACCGGCACTTCCTGACGACGGCGCCGCGGCGGCCCGGGTTCCTGCGTCGCCTCAAGGCGGTCGGACGGGCCTACGACGACGAGTTCGCCCACCACGACGTCCTGCTCTCGCCGGTCCTCGCGCACCGCACCCCGGAGCTGGGCCACCTCCACCCGGCCGTCCCGTTCGAGGAGCTCAAGGACCGACTGGTCAACTACGTCGGGTTCACGCCGCTGCAGAACGTCGCGGGCGCGCCGGCGATCGCGCTGCCCGGCGGCCGGACCGCCGACGGGCTCCCGATCGGCGTGCAGCTCGCGGGGGCCACGGGCGACGAGCGGACGCTGCTCGAGCTTGCCTACCTCCTCGAGGCCGAGCGTCCCTGGCCGCTCATGAGCTAGCCCGGAGTCATCTCGGCGTACGTAGCACACGATGTGCTACTTCGTGTCGATGGAGTGGGAAGCTGATCCCTGCATCAGCGCCTTCCGGCCGCCTCCGGTCGCCGAGTCCTGTGCCGTCGGGGTCAGATGAGCCCACCAACGCCGAACTACTCGACGCCGAGCGCGAGGAGCGCTTGTGATCTACCTGGACTCCTCGGCGATCCTGAAGCTGGTGCGATCAGAAGCGGAGACCGTGGCCCTGAGCGAATGGCTGACTCTGCACCGGGACCAGCCACTCGTGATGAGTGAGATCGGGCGGGTGGAGGTTCTGCGTGCTGCCCGACGCGTCGGGGCGCGGGCTTTCGCCGAGGCTCGGGTCCTGCTCGGCGACCTCGATCTGGTCCCCCGGGACCGGGCTGTGCAGGACCTGGCCTCGGAGATCGGTGATCCGTTGCGCACCCTCGACGCCCTGCATCTGGCCTCGGCCGTGCTCCTGAGCGAGTTCGTGGCTGCCTTGGTGACCTACGACCACCGACTCGCGGGCGCAGCGCAGAGCGAGGACCTGACCGTCGCTGCCCCAGGGGCGCCGTGACGCTCCGGCAGCTCGTCCGCGGACGCCCTCAGGTCGCGCCGCTGAGGCCGGGTCGGCCGCAGCACTTCTTGTACTTGCGGTCCGAGCCGCACCAGCAGGCAGCGTTGCGCGGCGGTGGCCAGGAGAACCCGGCCGACCCGGCGATCTTGGTGCTGTAGCGGTTCTTCACGGCGGAGTCGGTCGGGGACCCCCCGATCTGGTCGGCGAAGTCGACGAGACCGTTCACCGTCATCGGCACGACCGTGATGCCGGCTGCTCCGGCGTCGCGCAGGTCGCGCCACCCGAGCTCGGTCGCGGCGAAGTACTCCTCGTCGGTGCCGAGGTACTCGTCCGGCCAGCGACGTTGCGCCTCGGCGCGCTCCGCACGCTGGAAGACCGCGACGCGCACAGGGGCGCTGCGGCCGGACTCGAGACGCTCCAGCACGTCCTCGTGGGTCTGCGGCCCCTGGGCCCAGGGAAAGGTCGGCGTCTCGGGGACGAGCTCGTCCATGCGGTCGGGCGGCAGACCCAGGGCCTCGCGCACGTCGCGGCGCCCGCGCACGACGATCGAGGCGTAGGAGAACGCCGCCCCGGCACCACGGAGCGCCTCGATGGCCGCGTCGTCGAGGCGGGCCACCGAGCGGTCGTACCACGCTGCGGCCTGCTCGAGCTCCTCGCGCTCGGCGAAGAGCTCGGCCACCATCTGACAGGGGCCGTCGCCGAGGGCGGGATCCCGGGCCAGCGCCGCGAGCTCCGTGGCCGCGTCCTCGTCGCGGCCATCCGCGTACAGGTAGTCGATACGCTGCGCGCGAGCGAAGCACCCGTCCGGCCCGCCGTCGGCCACGAGCTGCTCGATGAGCTCGTACGCCCGGTCGGGACGGCCGCCGCGACGCCAGGCCGAGACGGCTTCCAGCAGGATCTCGCCCCGCTCCTCGGGGTACTCGGCAGCGTCGGCCTCGAGGCTCGCGGCCCACTCTCGATCTTCCGACACCGCCCGGTCCACGGTCGACGACCATAGCCGGGATGCCCAGAGCGCCCCGACGAGCCTGGCCGCTCCTGGGTCACGCCTGATCGTCACTTCCCACGGCCCACCGCGTTGGGCCGATCGGACGTTCCGAACCGACCTGGCGGTGGACGTGGGCGGTGGCGGCAGGGGCGTACGTCGTGACCGTCGGGCTCCTCACCTACATCTGAGCCGACCGACGCTCACCCTGCGTCGCCCCGCCGAGCGGCCCGGCCGCGAGAGCGAGACGCGGCTCACGCGCCCCTGCCGATCAGCCCGACACGCCGACCGTCCACCCCACGCCACGCCGCCACACGTCGTGCTCGCCCGAATGCCTCGTGTCCCACGGGCTCGGAGCGCCCACCCTGGGGATCATGGACGGTGACGACCATCCGACCCCGACGCCGACACGGCTGTGGTTCGCCCTGCTCCGTCGTCTCGGCCAGGGGCTCGCGGGGCGGCGCATCTCCGTGCGCGACACCGCGGCCACGGTGGTGTCGCTGCACGGCAAGCCCGACGGGCTCGGCTGGTCCTTCGGACGGGCCCGTGACGTGCACGTGGTGCTCCGCGACGTCACGGCGCCGGAGCTCGAGGCGCAGGAGCTCGTCGTCGAGTGCGACTCCCTCGTGATCGGGCCGACCATCACCGCCACCGGGGTGAGGGTCACCGCCACGATGTCCCCGGCCGCCCTCGCCGCGTACGGCGACGACGCCGAGGCGAGCCCGCAGGTCGACGTCGTCGACGGGGAGCTCCGCAGCCCGTGGCTCCCGGGCATCGAGCTGGTGCTGCGCGCCGACGTCACCGGGGACGACCTCCGCTTCACGCCCACCGCTGTGATCACCCCGCTCGGGCGCTGGTCGTCGTGGGGAGTGCTGCCGGGCGGGAGCGCACCGTCACCCGACCTCCCCGGCGGACTGCGCATCACCGACATCGCGACCACCGAGAACGCCGTCGTGGTCCGGTCGGAGATCGACCACTGGAGCGCGAGCCAGGCCGACCGACCCCGGCTCCGGGAGCTGCTCGACGCCGCGTCGGACCCGGCTGCGTAGGTTCCCGGCCCGAACCCCTGGTGCGGCCGGCCCCGACGGAGGCACCGTGGGGTGTGCTCCTGCAGCCCCTGGCCTCGCTGACCGACCTCGCGCTGGGGCTCGTCTCGCTCCTCCTCGCCCCGCGGTTGCCCCGCGATGTCGAGGGCGCCAAGTACTGGCGGGCCGCCTTCTACTGGGCGGCGGCGACCGCGCTGATCGGCGCGGTCTACCACGGCTTCCTGGTCGGCCGGCCCACGTACGGCGAGGTGACGTGGGCGGTCATGAGCACGATGGTCGTCGTCGTCATGTCGTACCTGCTGGCAGCGGCCGTGGTGCAGGTCCTCGGCCGGAGCCGGGCCATCGTGTTCTGGCCGCTGCGGCTGATCGGCTTCGTCGCCTACGCGATCATCGCCGCGACCGGCCACCCCAGCATCATGGCGATCATGTACTGCGAGAGCGTCACGATGGCGTGCGTCATCGGGCTCTGGGTGTGGGCGTGGTGGCGTGGGCACCCGTCGGGCGGCGCGATGCTGGTCGCGATCGGGGTGAGCATCGTCGGCGCGCTGTTCCGGCTGATCCCGGGCGCGACGAACCTGCTGCACGTCGATCCGGACTCCGCCTACCACATCGGACAGATCGTCGGGATGGTGCTGCTGGCCCGGGCCGTCGCGCGCAGCGGACCGCCGGCCGACGACGCCGTCGAGGCCCGGCCCGCGTCGCAGGCCGGGGTCGAGGGCGCCTGATCACGCGCGGGCGATACCCGCGATCTGGGTGTTGAAGGTGACGAACGGGGTGTGGAGCCGGTAGGGCTCGATGTCGACGTGGGCGAAGCCGGCGGCGCGCACCGCCGCGGCCAGGTCGCGCTCGCAGGAGCACCCCTCGAAGGTCCAGCCCCAGGGCCGGCGCAGCGCTCGCTGGAGCCACCGGGTCGGGGTCCCCTCCGGCGCCACCACGTGCTCCACGAACCGGTACGTGCCGCCGGGCCGCAGGATGCGACGGACCTCGGCGAGCACGGCGTCCACGTCGGCGACGCTGCAGAGGACGAGCGAGGAGATCACGGTGTCGACGCTCGAGCCGGGGAGGCCGGTGTCCTCGGCGACCCGCTCGCGCAGGTCGAGGCGCACCCCGCGGCGCTCGGCGGCGGCCCGGAGCCGACGGTGCATGTGGGGGTTGGGTTCGAGGGCGACGAGCGTCGCCCGCGGGGGCAGGTGGCGCAGGTTGGCGCCCACCCCGGAGCCGAGCTCGACGACGGTCTGCGGCAGGTCGGCGAACACGCGCCGTTTGTGCCGCCGCAGGTTCCACTCGAGGTTCGGGCCCATGAGGCTGAAGAACGCGGCGTTGAAGGGCCCGCGCGCGGCGTGCGCCTCGAAGCCGGAGGTCGGGGGGCTGGTCACGGTCATGGCACCCAGCCTGCGCAGCACCCGTCGTCGGGACAGGCGTGGAACTACCCCACTTCGCGGAACCACGCCGCGATCTGCGCCCGCGACCGGAACCCGAGCCGCAGCCGGATCCGCTCCACGTGTCCCTCGGCCGAGCGCGCGTCGATCCCCAGCCGCGTCGCGATCTCCCGGTTCGTGCAGCCCTCGCTCACCAGTGCCGCCACCTCGCGCTGGCGCGGCGTCAGACCACCGCGTCGTCCCAGGGGCAGGCCGAGGAACCGCCGCACGACCCGCACCAGCTCGTCCCGGTCGCCGGCGTAGGGCAGGTGCGACCGGCCGGGCAGCAGCACCAGCTCGGCGTCGTCGATGCCCTCGGCGAGGACGTGCGCCTGCGCGACGGGGGCCGCGCGGTCGCCGGTGCGGTGCACCACCAGCGTCGGCGCGCGGACCTGGCCGAGGAGGTCGGTGACGTCGAGGTCGTAGCTGAGCGCGAGCAGCGTGCGGGCGGTGGCGGCCGTCGAGCAGGCGCGCTGGTAGCGGGCGGCCCCGGTGCGGGTCGCGCGGTCGGCGTCGGGGGCGAAGATGTCGGTCAGCACCTCCGAGCCCAGCCCCCAGTGCGACTCGATCAACCCCAGGACGTGGTCCCGCACCGGTGGCGGGGACAGGTCCTCGCCGCGCGCCCACCCGCCGTAGAGCACGAGGCGCCGGACCTTGTCGGGGTGGGCCGCCGCGTAGGCCACGGCGACCGGGGCGCCCATCGAGGTGCCCATGAGGTCGAACGGCCGGTCCAGCGTCACCGCGACCGCGTCCAGCTGCTCGAGCTCGGACGCCAACGACGGTCCGGGCTCGGCCGCCGCTGACAACCCGCAACCGGCGCGGTCGTAGCGCACGAGCCGGGCGCCCTGCGCGAGGGATTCGTAGAGCGCCCGCTCCGCCGGGAGCTGCCAGCTCAGCTCGAGGTGGGAGAGCCACCCCATGACGTAGACAAGCGGCCGGCCGGCGCCGACCGACGCGTAGGAGATCGCCGTCCCGTCGGCCAGCTCCACCTGGCCGAGCCGCTGGTCCACGGGCTGATTCTGCTCCTTCCCGACGGCGGGTCGGGTCGGTTTCCGCTCGTCAGCGCCGGGGTCAGGCGGCGAGGTGGAACGTGCTGGCGAACCGGTCGAGGAGGTCGCCGGACCCGCGCAGCACCTCGACGACGCCGGTGGCGATCGCGCGGTCCGGGGCGAGCTCGCCCGAGAGGATCCGGCGGATCTCGGGGCCCGCGGTGAAGGCGAGGTCGACCGGACCGGCGCCGCGGGTCACGTCGAGGGCGGTGCCGTCGACCCGGATCAGCAGCTCGGCGGAGTCCAGGCGGGCCGCGTAGGCGGTCGCCGGCAGGCCCGCCGCCACCTGCGGCCGGAACGCGGTGCGCAGGGACATCGTCATCGCGTCGGGGGTGAGGATCTGCTCGTCCCGCGGGTCGCCCAGGGCCTTGAAGCCCCAGGCCCCGAGCGCGAGCACGACGGGCTCGAGCTCGCGGCCGTACGGCGTCAGCTCGTAGATGATGATGCGGGAGCGTGGCGCCCGCCGGATGATCCCCGCCGCCTGCAGTTCCTTGAGTCTCGCCGCGAGGATGTTGGTCGGGATGCGGGGGAGCCCGGCGGCGAGCTCGCCGTTGCGGCGGGGTCCGACGAGCAGGTCGCGCACGATGAGCATCGCCCAGCGTTCGCCCACGAGCTCCATGGCCCGCGTGACGCCGTCGTACTGGCCGTACTCCCGTGGGGCCATGGCGTCCCGGCCCTCAGGCCTGCCGGCTCGCGACGGCCTCGGGGCCCTGCTCGGCGGCAACCGGGTCCATCCAGCCGAAGTCGATGACGTTGCCGTCGGGGTCGTTGAGCTGGCGCTGGTACATGAAGCCGTAGTCCGACGGGGGCGCCGGCTCCGAGCCACCCGCGGCGAGCCCCTGGGCGACGGTCGCGTCCACCTCCTCCCGGCTGTCGAGGAAGATCGCCGTCGCGGAGGTGGGGCTCACCTTGGGGTCGCCGATCGGCAGCTCGGTGAAGGTCTGGAAGAACTCGCGGGTCAGGATCATGAAGAACGCGTGGTCCTCCTCGACGACGACGCAGGCCGCGTTGTGGTCGGTGAACTTCGGGTTGATCGTGAAGCCGACCGCCTCGTAGAAGGCCTTCGCGCGGTCGAGGTCGGTCACCGGCAGGTTGACGAACATGCGCTTCATCGGGGTTCTCCTTCTCGGGGTGTCCTGCGTGTGAGCAGTACACTTGCAAAAAACAAGTGACCCGTCAAGGGCGGCCCCGAGCCCGTCCGCGGCAGCAGACGCAGCCGAGATCCGAGTCCTCAGGACTCGGATCCGCCGTGGTGGTCGGGACCTCGGGTCACGGAGCGCGACCAGCGGTCGCGCCGAGTTCGACCGCGGCCCGCGGGCACGCCGAGTGGACTTCCACGGCTGCCCGGCCAGCCTTCGGCGTCCACTCGGCGCGAGGGCAGCGCCGTCGTCAGAACATCAGACCCCGTCCAGGACCTGCGCCGACCCCCGCCGGATCAGGCCGCCGACTCCTCCGCCAGCGGTCGGGTGGCCCGCACGACGACGAGCTCCTCGGTGCGCTGTCCCCGCGCGATGAGCCCACGTGCCTCGAGCATCTCCGCGCGGGCCGTGAACACCGGGCCGAACGGGTGCTCGCAGCGCGCCGTGACATCGGCGTCGAGACCCGACGACCGCAGCCGCCGCAGCGTCTCGCCGACCCCGTTGATCGCCGAGTGCACCATCAGCAGCCGGCCCCCGGGCGCGAGGACGGTCGGGGCTTCGGCGCAGACGCGGTCGAGGACGGTCCGCCCGTCGCGCCCGCCGTCGAACGCCCGCATCACCCCGTGCGTCGGCAGGGTGTCGTCGACCGCGGGCACGTAGGGCGGGTTGGCGACGACGAGGTCGAACCGCTTCCCGACGACGGGTGCGGTCAGGTCGCCGTGGCGCACGCGGACCCGGCGGCCGTGGCGCCGGGCGTTGATCCATACACAGGCCAGCGCCTTGCGGGAGCAGTCGACCGCGGTCACGTCGGTCTCCGCGAACCCGGCCGCGACCAGCGACAGTGCGCCGGCGCCGGAGCAGAGCTCGAGGACGCGGCGCGGCTGCTCGGGGGAGTCGAGCAGCTCGTTGCGGAGCACGTCGGCGAGCAGCCACGTGTCGCGCTGCGCCGGGTAGACCCCCGGGCCGCACACGACGGGCAGGTGCGGACGGCGGCCGTCCGACACCGGGGTCGTGATCGGGGGGTGGGCGGGGGCGGGCACGCGTTCGACAGTCACGGATGTGCTCCTCGGTGGGGACACGCCAGGGGGCGACGGGCACGCGTCGGGTGCCGGGCGTCCCCGATGTGCAGCTGGACCCTCAACCGCGGGGACGAACTCCCGGC
>JAICLN010000136.1 GCA_025925615.1 Actinomycetospora sp.
CGGCTGGACCGACGACGGGCACGTCGCCTTCGTCCACGACACCTACCGCGACGTGCTGCTCGCCGACCTCGACGAACCCCTGCGCCGCGCCCTGCACGGGGCGTGCGCCTCGGTGCTGCGCCGCACCGGGGGTGTGGCGCCCGCCGTCGCGCGCCACACCGCCGACGCCGGGCGGGCCGACGCCGTCGAGGTGCTGCGCGCCGCCGCGGCCGAACTGCGCCACGCCCCGGCCCAGGCCGCCGAACTGCTGACCGAGGCCGCGAGCCGGCTGCCCGAGGGCTCGCCGGACGCGGGAGCGGTGGACGTCGAGCGGGTCACGGCGCTGGCCGGCTCGGGCCAGATCGACGCCGTGGAGCAGGTGGCCCGCCACCGGCTCGGCCTCTCCCAGGACCCCGCCGTGCGCGCGACGCTGCTGCGCGTCCTGGTGTTCTGCCAGGTCAGCAGTGCCCGGATCGACGCCGCGCTCGGGCTGGTCGACGACGCCCTCACCCGGGTGAGGGTGCCCGAGGCGCGGGCGGCGTTGGGCGACGTGCGGCGCTGGGCCGCGGTGCTCGGCGGGCGGGGGCGGCCCGACCCGCCGACGGAGCCCTCGCCGCGCGCGAGCGGACTGGTGAGCGACGCGATCGAGCTCTACCTGCTGGCCCGCCCCGCCGAGGGGTACGCGCGGGCCCGGACCGCGGCCGCGCAGCGTGCGGACCACGACCCGCCGCCCTGGGCGAGCGGTCCGTCAACGCCGCTCTGGCCGGTCTTCCTCCTGGCGGTCGCGGAGGGCCCGGCGCCGGCCCGGGAGCTCCACGAGGCCGTCCGGCGGGCGAGCCGGGACCAGGGGAACTCCTGGATGTCGCCCTACCACTCCGCGATGGCCGCGGGCCTCCTGCACGCCGAGGGCGCCTGGGACGACGCGATCGCGGAGGCCGAGACCGGGCTCGACGCGGCCCGGCTCACCGGTACCGCGTGGACCTCGCGCCTGACCGCCACGCTCGCCCGCCTGCGTGTCGAGCGGGGCGACCTCGACGCGGCCGCGGAGGTCATCGGCGCCTGGCGGGCGCTCGACGCCCCGGAGCAGTTCGGGGTGCCGGTGGTCGAGCTGGCCGAGGCGCTGCTCCTCGACGCCCGGGGCCGGTCGGCCGAGGCCGCCGCGCTCGCGGACCGGGCGTGGGCCGGCGCCCTCGACAGCGGCCGGATCGTGTGGCCGCTCGTCGCGGGGGTGGACACGCTGCGCCTGGCGCAGGTTGTCGGGGACACCGACCTCGCGGCCCGGGTCGCCCGGGACACCGCGACCGTGCCGCTCGACCAGGCCCGCGCGCTCGCCCCGGTCGCCCGCCTGACCCTCGCCCTCGCCGGACGCGACCTGCCGGGCGCCTGCGCCGCCGTCGAGGAGATGGCGACGCTGGGCGAGGTCGCCGACGAGCTCACCGGCCGGGCGGAGGCGGCCTGCCTCGCGGCCGACCTCGGTGCCCTCGACGAGGCACGCACCCTCGGCGCCCGGGCGACCGCCCTGGCCTCCTCGCTCGGGGCGGTGACCGTGGAGCGCCGGCTGGCCGCCCGACTGCGAGATCGGGGCCTGCGCCTCGGAGCCCGTGGCCGGCGCAGCCGCCCGAGCACCGGCTGGGAGAGCCTCACGCCGACCGAGCGGCAGATCGCCGAGCTGGTCGGGGCCGGGATGACGAGCCCGCAGGTCGGGGCCCGACTGTTCATCTCGCCGCGCACCGTGCAGACCCACATCTCTCACGTCCTGCGCAAGCTCGAGCTGCGCTCCCGCGTGGAGCTGGCGGCAGAGCTGTCCCGACGCCGGGGGTGACGACGTCAGCGAGCGGCGGGATCAGGCGCTGACGGAGCGGTCGGGCGCCTCGTGCGCCCCGCCGGCGGTCACCGGGGTGGCGGGCCGGCTGTAGAAGCCGAGACGGCGGGCGACGACGACGGCGACGATGGAGACCGTGGGGATCAGGAAGTCGGCCGGCAGGGCCCACACGTTGTCGGGCGCGAGGTTGCCGTGGGCGACGAGCTGCATGATGTGTCCGATCCCGTCACCGAAGAAGGAGATCGTCAGGCCCGCGAGCAGCGCGTCGGTCCAGCCGCCGCGGAAGCGCCGCATCGCGCACAGGACACCGAGGACGCCGAACGCGATGTCGGCCCAGCCGACCTCCCACTGGAACATCGACGGCGCGTAGCCGATCTGGTCGGCGATCGAGGTCGACGTCGGCCCGACGTGGAAGACCCCGCCCCAGATCGACCAGACCCCGAAGCCCACCACGAACCACAGGGCGGCCAGTTCGGCGACCCGGCCCTTTGTGTGCCGGAACCGGGACCGGTCGAACCCGATGTGCAGGCCCATGCCGAGCAGGACGACGACCCACTGGAAGAGGAAGTACCCCATGACTACTCCTGGTGTCCGGTCGTCCCGTGCGGACGAGCTGACACCAAGGTTCTGCGATCAGAGCTGCGGAAACATCGGCCACTTCACGTAGATGTCGCGCAGCGTGTACGTCATCCTGGTCCGAATCGGTGACGACCTGCTCAGGCCGACGGCCCCCGATCGGCGAGATCGGGGGCCGTCGGCGTGACGAACTACAGCGAGAGCAGCCGGTCGAAGAACTCCCGGTAGCGGCGCAGCGCCTGGCGCAGCTCCTCGGTGCCCGGCTCGGTGTTCCCGCTCCACTCCGCCTCGAGCTCGGAGCGCTGGTCGCGGAACACGCGGCTGACCTCGTCGAGCACCTCGCCGACGAGCTGGTCGGCCTCGGTCACCGCCTGCCGGGGCTCGTCGACGAAGGCGGCCTGGACCTCCTGCCATCGCCCGCGGAGCCGCTCGGACGCCGACGGCTCGAGGACGCTGACGCCATCCGATCCCGGTGCGTCGTGGTCGTGCTGACCGGGCTGGTCGCCGTGCTGGCGGGTGTACCGACCCGGCCCGTCGTCCGGGCGGCCCGCGTCGTCGCGAGGTCCCCTGTCGTCGCGCGGGCCCCCGACGTGACGATCCGCGTCGCCGCGCAGGCCCTCGTCGCGCAGGCCCCCGTCGCGCAGGCCCTCGTCGCGCAGGCCTCCGTCGTGACGCCCCTCGCCCGTCGTCTCCGTGCTCACCGTCGGCTCCCGTCGTGGTCGTGTGCCCCGCCGGCCGACGGTCCGTCGGCCTCGCGCTCCTGCCGCGGCGCGGCGTCGCGGTGGTCCCCGCGCGGCTCGTCCCTACGCCGGTCGTCGTCCCTACGCCGGTCGTCGTCCCTACGCCGGTCGTCGTCCCGGAAGCGGGCCTCATCGTCACGACGACGACGGCCGTCGTCGTCACCGCGGCGCGCCTCGTCGTCGCGGTGACGGCCGTCCCCGCGGGACCCGACGTCATGACCCCGCCCGCCGTCGCGACCACCCCGGTCGTCGCCCTCGTCGAGCAGGGCGTCGACCAGGCTGCGGTACGACGTGACCGCACCGCGGAGGTCCTCGGTACCGGCGCTGCCGTTGCGGTGCGCGTCCCGTACGTGGCGCGCGTCGCGGTAGCTCTCGACCACGCGCGGGTGCTCGACCGAGATGTCGTCGGCCCGCCGGTCGTAGTCCTCCACCGGGTAGCCGCGCTCGCGCATGATCGTCGTGACCAGGGAGTCCGCCTTCTCGACGGCACCGCCCGGGTCGTCGACGAACTCCCCCTGTACCTGTTTCCAGTCCCCGCGGAAGCGCTCGCGGGTCTGCGGATCGAGCGGGCGCAGGTCGAGCTCGTCGTGGCGCTTGCGGCGCTCGGCGAGCTCCTTCTCGGCCTCGCTCTTGGAGCCCGATCGCTCGACCGCGCGGTCGTACTCCGGCCCGAACTGCTCCTCCAGCTGCTCGGAGCGCTTGCGCCTCGCGAGCGCGAGGGCGCCACCGGCGAGCGCCAGGATGACGACCACCACGATGACGACGATGACCACGGTCATGACGGACCCTCCGTCGGGCACTGATCCATGCCCAGAGCGTCGTCCTGCGTACGGCCCGTAGCAATCGGCCGAGGAGGGGTATGTGTACTGCGTCACACGGCCCTGTGTTGATCTCCGCAAACCTCGTGCGCCGAGCGGTCTGGACCGCTTCAGAGCCCGAGACCGAGCCTCAGCCCTGCTCGGCGCGCAGGGTCGCCGCAGCGTGCGCCATGGCCGCCATCTTGCCCTCTGCGGCCTCGCGCGGCAGGTACTTCATCCCACAGTCGGTGGCGATGACGATCCGCTCCGGCGGCAGCCGGTCGTAGGCGCGGCGCACCCGGGCAGCCACCGTGTCGGCGGACTCGACGGCCGGGTCCGAGAGGTCGATGACGCCGAGGATGATCGTCTTCTCGGTGAGGTCGGAGAGCACCCCGAGGTCGAGGCCGGACTGCGCGGTCTCGATGCTGACCTGGTCGACCGGCGAGCCCGCGAGCTCGGGCAGGAACGAGTAGCCCTCGGGGCGCTCGTGGATGATCGCCGCGTAGCCGAAGCAGACGTGCACGGCCGTCGTGCCGGTGACGCCGTCGAGGGCGGCGTTCAGGGCGGCGAGCCCGTACTGGCGGGCCGCGTCGGGCCGGGCCTGCATGTACGGCTCGTCGATCTGGACGATGTCCGCGCCGGCCGCGTGCAGGTCCTGGATCTCGGCGTTGACGGCGGCCGCGTAGTCCATCGCCGCGGCCTCGGCGTCGGGGTAGTGGTCGTTCTGGGCCTGCTGGGACATGGTGAACGGCCCGGGCACGGTCATCTTGATGGTGCGGTCGGTGTGCGCGCGCAGGAACTCGAGGTCGCGGACCTGGACCGGCTGCGGGCGGCGGATCGGGCCGGTGATGCGCGGGACCGGGTTGGGGTGCCCGGACCGGTCGAGCGCGGTGCCGGGGTTGTCGACGTCGACGCCCTCGAGCGCCGTGGCGAAGTGGTTCGAGTAGCTCTCCCGGCGCATCTCGCCGTCGGTGAGGATGTCGATCCCGGCGCGTTCCTGGGCCCGGATCGCCAGCTGGGTCGCGTCGTCCTGGGCCTGCTCGAGCAGCTCCGGATCAACCCGCCACAGCTCCTTCGCGCGGACCCGCGGCGGGAACCGCCCGGCGAGCTTGGCGCGGTCGATGAGCCAGTCGGGCTGGGCGTAGCTCCCGACGAGGGACGTGGGCAGCAGCATCGGTGTCCTCACGTGGAGATGTCGGGGTAGGGCAGCGTGATGTGCTCCATCGCCCGCGCGTAGGCGAGCTGGTACTCCAGCGGACCGTGGTCACGCTCGAACAGGGCTATGAAGAGCGTCAGTGTGAGGAACGGGTGCGCCCCCATCTCGAAGAGCCGGACGTGGTCGTGGGCCGCCAGTGCCGTCCGCTCCTCGGCGCTGAGGGCCTGCCACGTCGAGTCCTCGGCGCCGTGGCAGTTGAGCAGCTTGTTCGCGTACTCCCGCTCCCAGCGCTCGACGGTGCCGGCCGGATCGGTCCGGTAGGCCTCGACCAGTTCGGGATCGCGGTCCACGGTGAAGAGGAACTTGTCCAGCAGGTACTTGCTCACGGTGCCGCCATCCCGGTCGAGTCGAGCCCCTGTGGATACCAGGTGAAATAGGCCTCCATCGTGTGGAAGAGGTCGAGGGAATCGACGTGGTCGGCTTTCTTCCCCTCCCCCGCGACACCCATCATGAGCATGAAGTCCATGAACCCGTGGGTGGCGTTGCCCGGGGAGTGGAGGCTGTCCAGCGTCACCTCGGCGAGGCACCCCTCGAGGTCGCCCGAGGCGATCCACTCGACGGCGCGGCGGTCGAACTCCGGATCGGGTCCGTGCGGCCCGAACTGGCGCGGCCCGCCGAGCTCCAACGACAGGTGCCCGGTGCCGATCACCGCGACGCGCTGGTCACTGGGCCACGACTCCACCAGCTCGCGGATCGTGCGCCCGAGCTGCACGAACCGTTTCGGCTGCGGCAACGGCGGCGCGAAGATGTTCGTGTAGATCGGCACGATCGGCAGGTCGGCCTCGGGACGCAACGTGATGATCGGGCACGTGATCGAGTGGTCGATCCGCAGTTCGTTGGAGAACGCGAGGTCGAACCCGGCGTCGAGACCCTCGCGCAGGATGTACGACGACAGGTCCTCCTGACCCTGCAAGCGCATCCGCGGCAGGCCGAATTCGCGTTCCTCGTTGTACCAGTTGGCGTCGTAGACCGGTGCCTTCCCGACAAGGAACTGCGGCATGTTGTCCAGCCAGAGTTGGTGGAAATGGTCCGAGCCGACCATGACAAGGACGTCGGGTTGCGCCCGCGTCAACGTCTCGCGGAAGGTCTCGATCTTCGACACCCATTCGTCCGCGAACGGCGGGCGGTCCGCGCCGGTCGACGTCGAGGCCCGGTAGTAGAACGGGTGGTGGGTGGACGCGATGACCGCGACGAGCTCAGCCATGGACCTCTCCGTCCAGCGATGGTGGGCCATATGACGGGGGCCCTGTGGGGTCGGGGTCGACCGGCCGGTTGTTGAGGTCGACGGACAGGAAGATCTCGTTGGCCACGGGGTGGCGCAGCTCCTCGGCGAGCTGACCGATGAGGCCGGCGGTGCGCGCGAGCAGCGCGAACCCGCGCAGCAGCTCCAGCGGCAGCCCGAGGTCGGCCAGCACCGCGCCGCACACCCCCGCTCCGTTGAGCGGCAGCGTCTTCCCGAGCACCTGCGGGTGCACCCGACCGATCGCCGCGAAGAGCGCCAGGTGCGGGCCGGTCACGCCTTCCTCGGCCGCGAGCGCCATGAGCTTCGGGGTCCGCGGGTCGCCCTGCTTGTGCACGTGGTGGCCGAGCCCGGGGACGAACCGGCGCGCCTCGCGCTGGGCGGTGACGGTGCGCAGGGCCAGCGCGTCCCAGCCCTCGTCGTCGGTCGGCAGCTCGACACCGGTGAGGTGGTCGTGCAGGAAGCGGCCGGAGTCCTCGGTGACGCCGAGGAAGCGGCTGCCGCCGGCCAGGAGCCCGGCCGCCAGCGCGCCCTGCACCGAGTCCGGCGCGGACAGGTACGTCAGGCGCGTGACGATGGCCGTGGGCGTGTAGCCGTGGTCGGCGAGCGCGGCGAGGACGGCCTCGAAGACCCGCGTCTCACCCGGCGTCGGGCGGCGTTGGGTGGCGAGCCAGAAGGCGAGCTCGCCGAACCCGACCTGCCCCATGACGTCCTCGACGAGGTCGTGCCCGAGCAGGGTGATCCTGTCGGGGGCCGCCGCACCCAGGGCCGTCTCGTACACGTGCTCACTCATCGGCCGTGTCCCCCGTCGCTGCGCTCGCCCCGGACAGCCACGTCCGCAGCTCGGCCCCGTGCTCGTCGAGCTCCGGCGGGGGCAGTTCGTAGACCGCCGGGGTCTCGGAGAAGCGGATCGGGTGCCGCGTCGTCGGGACGGCGCGGTCGCCCTCGCCGACCTCGACGACCGGGTCGAGCCCGAAGCGCTCGGCCATCGCGAACCCGCCGTCGATGGACTGGATCGGCCCGCAGGGCACCCCGGCGTCGACGAGCAGGTCGAACCACTCGACCGCGGTCTTCTCCTTGAGCTTCCCGACGAGGATCGGGCGCAGCTCGTCGCGGTTGCGCGTCCGGTCCGCGTTGCGGGCGAAGCGCTCGTCGTCGGCGACGCCGTCGAGCCCGAGCACCTCGCAGAGCTTGCGGAACTGGCCGTCGTTGGCGGCGGTGACGATGAGGTCGTCGTCGGCGGTCTCGAGCGGCTCGTAGGGGAACACGCTCGGGTGGGCGTTGCCCATGCGGTGCGGGACGACGCCGCCCGCGACCCAGGCGCTCGAGTGGTTGACCAGCCCGGTCAGGGCCGAGGAGAGCAGGTTGACCTCGACGTGCTGGCCGTCGCCGGTGGCGTCGCGGTGGCGCAGCGCGGCGAGGATGCCGATCACGGCGTGGTTGCCGGCCATCACGTCGAACACCGAGATCCCGGCGCGGAAGGGCTCGCCCTCGGGATCGCCCGTGAGGTCCATCAGCCCGGAGATCGCCTGCACCATGAGGTCGTAGCCGGGGACGTGGGCGCCCTCCCCGGAGCCGAACCCGGAGATGCTCGCGTAGACGACGCCGGGGTTGGTGGCGGCGACGGTGTCGTAGTCCAGGCCGTACTTCGTCATCCCGCCGGGACGGAGGTTCTCGATGACGACGTCGGCGCGGCGGGCCAGCTCCTTCGCGACTCCGACGTCGTCGGGATCCCGCAGGTCCAGGGCGATCGAGCGCTTGCCGCGGTTCACCCCGAGGTAGTAGGTCGAGGTCTCGCCGCGGGTCGGGGGCATCCAGGTCCGGGTGTCGTCGCCCTTCGGCCCCTCGACCTTGACGACCTCGGCGCCCAGGTCGGCGAGCAGCATCGTCGCGTAGGGCCCCGCGAGGATGCGCGAGAAGTCGGCCACCAGCACCCCGCCGAGCGGGCCAGCCATGCAGTCTCCCTCGTCCGTGGTGCGGACATCTGTCCGCTACCGATCCTGAGGTGCTCCGCCGGTGGCGTCAAGGGCTCGCGGATCGACACCCGCGTAGGCGTGCGCGAACCAGTGCGCCATCCCGGCGTCGTCGCGCACGGCCCTCACCCAGGCCTCCCGCGTCCCGTGGACGAACGCCGCGGCCGACTCGTCGTCGAGGGCGTCGGCGCTGCGCGCGGTGAGGATCCGCAGGAACCAGTCGGAGAACGCCTGCGCCCGCCAGATCACAGGCAGGCGCGTGTCGGAGTAGGCCTGCAGGCGCCGGTCGTCGCCATCGTCGGCCTCGATCAGCCCGTGGGCGAGCTCGACCGCGTCGGCCACGGCGAGGTTCATCCCCTTGCCGCCCGCCGGGGTGATCAGGTGGGCGGCGTCCCCGGCCAGCACGAGCCGGCCGTACTGCATCGGCGTCGTCACGCGGGTGCGCAGGTCGAGGGCGTCCACGCCGGCGAGAGCCACGCCGTCGAGCGCGCCCGGCATCCCGAAGCGCTCGGCGAGCTCGGCGCGGATCGCGTCGTGGGGCCAGTCGTCGGCGCCGGTCTCGGCCGGGACCTCGAGGTAGAAGCGGGTCTCCTGCGGCCCGCGTCGCAGGTGGGCGGCGTAGCCGCGGGGGTGGATGCCGTAGATGGTGTGGCCGACGAGGGGCGGCGAGGCGGTGGCGACGACAAGCCAGCGCGCCGGCACCCGGCGGTCCAGGGTCTCGACGTGGCCCGCCATCGCCCGGGCGACGGGGCTCGCGGCGCCGTCCGCGCCGACGACGACGTCGGGTGCCAGCGTGCGCCGCCCGCCGTCGGGACCCTCGACGACGATCCGCTGGTCGGCGCCCACCTCTACGACGCGGTGGGAGAACGCGAGCGGGGCGCCCTCGGCGACGAGGGTGGCGGCGATCTCCGCGACGAGGCGGTGCTGCGGGAAGACGTAGTGGGGGCGGTCGCCGGTGAGGTCGGCGTAGTCGAGCAGATGGGACGTGAGCGGGGTGCGGAACTCGACGCGGCGGTTCTCGGCGTCGAACGCGAGCGGGGCGCCCGGTGCGTCCGCGATGCCCTCGCGGCGCAGCAGCTCGACGGTGCGGTACTCGACGATGCCCGCCTTCGGCTGGGTGCCGACCTCGGCCTGCGTCAGCTGTTCGACCAGCAGGAACGGGACGTGCGCACGGTGCAGGAGCCAGGCGAGGACGAGCCCGGCCGGCCCGGCCCCGACGATCACCACACGCGGTTCGTCCGGCACCGGTTCGGCCTCCTCGTCGTCGGGTCGCTCGGGGTGAGCCTGCGCGTGCCGGGGCGGTCGGCGCGCGGCGAATCCCGGTGGGCGGGAACCGGGCCCGGCGCCACCACCCTCCGCGAGGGGCACACCACGCACCCCCCCGACCGGCCGCGCCCACGCCTGACGTGCCCCTCGTCGAGAGGCCCGGGACACCACCCTCAGCGAGGCCTCGTC
>JAICLN010000056.1 GCA_025925615.1 Actinomycetospora sp.
ACCCACCACTTCCTGCTCGACGTGGCCGCCGGGCTCGACCGCGCCGGGTTCGGGGTGCTCCTGCCGAGCTGGTGGTCGAAGCCCGCCGCGCTGGGGCTCACCGCGAACGCGGAGGGCGGTGCCACGCCGGACGGGGTGGTGGCGAAGCCCGGCCGGCTGCGACGCGAGGAGCTCGTCGAGTTCTCGTGGCGGCTCGCGGTCGACGGCGAGCCGCTCTCCGACGAGGAGATGCGGGCCCTGGTCCACGCGAAGGCGCCGCTCGTGCACCTGCGCGGGCAATGGGTGGCGCTCGACCGCGACCGGCTGCGGGCCGGGCTGGAGTTCCTCGACCGGGCGCCGACGTCGTCCACGGTCGGGGACGTCCTCGCCCTCCACGCGACGTATCACGACGACCTCCCGCCCGAGTGGGCCGCGCCGCTGCCCGTCGAGGAGATCACCGCCGCGGGAGCCCTCGGCGAGCTACTGGCGGGCGCGGCCGAGGCGCACCTCGCGCTGCTCGACGACCCGCCCGCGCTCGAGGCCACGCTGCGGCCCTACCAGCGGCGCGGGGTGTCGTGGCTGGCGTTCCTGGCCGGGCTACGGATCGGCGGCGTGCTCGCCGACGACATGGGCCTCGGGAAGACGCTGCAGGTCCTGGCGCTGGAGACCCACGAGCGCGGCGATCCCGACACCACCGACACCACCGACACCACCGACGCCGCCGAGCGCCCCGACCGCCCGACGCTGCTGGTCGCGCCGACCTCCGTCGTCGGGACCTGGCAGCGGGAGGCGGCCCGGTTCGCGCCGGACCTGCGGGTGGCCGTGCACCACGGCGCCGGGCGCGACCGGGGCGACCTGTCCGGCGTGATCGCCGCCCACGACCTCGTCGTCACCTCCTACGGCACCCTGACCCGCGACGTCACCGAGCTCTCCCGCCACCGCTGGCACCGCCTCGTGCTCGACGAGGCGCAGCTCGTGAAGAACAACCGCTCCCGGGCCGCCCGAGCCGTCCGCACGATCGAGGCCGGGCACCGGCTCGCGCTCACCGGCACGCCGGTCGAGAACCGGCTGGCCGAGCTCTGGTCGATCATGGACGCGGTCAACCCGGGCCTGCTCGGCACCGTCACGGCGTTCCGCGACCGCTACGCCGTCCCCATCGAGCGCCACGGCCGCACCGACATCGCCAAGCGGCTCCAGACCGCCGTCCGCCCGTTCCTGCTGCGCCGGGTCAAGACCGACCCCACCGTCGTCGACGACCTTCCCGACAAGATCGAGACCGTCGAGCGGTGCCCGCTGACGGCGGAGCAGGCGTCGCTGTACCAGGTGGTCGTCGACGAGATGACCGAGACGCTGCACGGGATGGAGACCGCGGGGAAGGACATCGAGCGACGGGGCAAGGTCCTGGCGGCGCTGACGAAGCTCAAGCAGGTCTGCGACCACCCCGCGCTGCTGCTGCACGACGGGTCCACCCTGGGCCGGCGCTCGGGAAAGCTCGCCCGGGTCGAGGAGATCGTCGCCGAGATCCTCGCGGCCGGGGAGAAGGCGCTGCTGTTCACCCAGTTCACCGAGTTCGGGGAGATGCTGGCCCCGCACCTCGCGGCCCGGTTCGGCGTCGAGGTGGCATGGTTGCACGGCGGGACCCCGCGCCGCGCCCGCGACCGCATGGTCGAGACGTTCCAGGACCCGTCCGGCGACGGACCGCCGCTGTTCCTGCTCTCGCTCAAGGCCGGCGGCACCGGGCTCACGCTCACCGCGGCCCAGCACGTGGTCCACCTCGACCGCTGGTGGAACCCCGCCGTCGAGGACCAGGCCACCGACCGGGCGTTCCGCATCGGCCAGAAGCGCACCGTCAACGTCCGCAAGCTGATGTGCGGCGGGACCGTCGAGGAGCGCATCGACGACCTCATCGCCGGCAAGCGGGTGCTGGCGGGCCAGGTCATCGGTTCCGGCGGCGACGACCCCGACTGGCTGACCGGGCTGTCCACCGAGGAGCTGCGCCGCATGGTCGCCCTGGACGACCCGGCCGGCGACGAGGACGACGAGGACCCCGACGACGACGACGGGGAGGAGTCCGGTGCCGCTTGAGCCCCCGCCCCGACGGACGTCGTTCCGCGAGAGGTTCCCGGATCCCGCCGACGAGGGGCCCCGTGACTTCTCGGAGTACGGCAAGCGGATCGCCGTCGAGGGCGGCCTGGCGGCCCGGAGCAAGCGGGGCGCGATCGGGGAGTCCTGGTGGTCCGGGCGGTTCCTCGCCGTGCTCGAGGAGCTGGGGGTCGGGGGCCGCCTGACCCGCGGCAAGACCTACGCCCGCGCCGGCCAGGTGGTCGACCTGACCATCGACCCGGGCGAGGTCGTCGCGACGGTCCAGGGCAGCCGCGCCGAGCCCTACCGCGCCCGGATCGGGATCGCGCGCTTCGCGCAGGAGGCCTGGGACGCGGTGGAGGCCGCGTTCGCCCGCGACTCCTGGTACGCCGCGTCCCTGCTCGGTGGTTCGGTGCCGGACGACCTCGAGGACGTCTTCGCCTCGGTCGGGCTCTCGCTCTTCCCGACGGGAGCGCGGGAGATGCCGATGGACTGCTCCTGCCCGGACTGGTCCGTGCCGTGCAAGCACCTCGCGGCCGTCGCCTACCTCGTGGCGGAGCGGTTCGACGACGACCCGTTCCTCATCCTGCGCTGGCGGGGCCGGGACCGGGCGAGCCTGCTGGCCGGCATCCGGTCCCACCGCGACGACGTCGAGCCGACGGTGACCCCGCTCGCCGAGGTCGTCGACCGCTACTTCGCCGCGGGCGGGCCCCTGCCCGACGTCGTCACCGCCCGGCCCGACCCCGGGCGTTCGGAGGCCCTGCTCGACGAGATGCCGCCGCTCGGGGTCCGCGTGACGGGTGGCGAGGACGAGTCGGACGTGGACGCCCGCGAGGCACTCCGACCCCTCTACCGCCGGTTCGGGGCACCGAACGGGTAGAAACGGTCCCGTGGCTCGCATCCTCATGATCGTCGCTCACCCGGACGACATCGACTTCGGCAGCGGCGGCTCGGTGGCTCGCTGGGTGGCCGAGGGCAACACCGTGGACTACTGCATCTGCACCGACGGCGACGCCGGTGGGTACGACGAGGCCGTCGGGCGCGTCGAGATGGCCGACCTGCGCCGCCAGGAGCAACGGGCGGCCGCCGACGTCTACGGGGTCACGGACATCGACTGGCTCGGGCACCCCGACGGCCGGCTCTACGTCACCCACGAGCTGCGCCGCGACATCTCGCGCTCGATCCGTCGGCACCGCCCCGACCGCTGCGTGGTGCCCTCGCCCACCCGCAACCTGCGCAGCACCTACGGCAGCCACCCCGACCACATCGCGGCCGGCGAGGCGGCGATGTGCGCCATCTACCCGGACGCCCGCAACCCGTTCGCCCACCCCGAGCTCCTCGCCGACGAGGGCCTCGAGGCCTGGACGGTGGGGGAGACGTGGATCGCGAACCCCGGCGAGGGCGCCGACGTCTACATCGACATCACCGACCACCTCGAGGCCAAGATCGCCGCGCTGAAGGCCCACGTCAGCCAGACCGGGCACATGGACGACCTCGCTGTGCGGATGCAGATGTGGGGCTACGCCCAGGCGAAGGCCGCCGGCTGGTGCGAGGACGGCACCCCGGAGGACGAGCGCCGCTACGCCGAGGGCTTCCTCGTCCTCGACACGAAGTAGGCAGGGCGCTCCCACCGACGTCGGCGTGATCACGACTTCGGTGGCGACACGCCCAAGGGACGCCAGGACGCGCCCCCGAAGACGTGATCTTGCTCAGCCAGGCCCTCGCGCGGAGCCCAGGAGCGGCAGGCGCCGACGGGAGTGGGTGCGGCCTCCTCGTCGAGGCGACACGCCGTGATGCACGTGTGTCTTGCCGAGACACGCCGACCGACACGCCGATACCACCCGCATGGGTGTACGCCGACACGCTGAGCGGACACGCCTACGCTGGCGGTCGCCATGGCCGATCCGAGCACCTACCGCCCCGCCCCGGGAACCATCCCGGAGGCGCCTGGCGTCTACCGGTTCTCCGACTCGAGCGGGCGCGTGATCTACGTCGGCAAGGCCAAGAGCCTGCGCCAGCGGCTGAACTCCTACTTCGCCGACCTGTCCGGGCTCCACCCGCGCACCCGCCGCATGGTGACGAGCGCGTCGGCCGTGCAGTGGACCGTCGTCGGGACCGAGGTCGAGGCGCTCCAGCTCGAATACAACTGGATCAAGGAGTACGACCCGCGGTTCAACGTCCGCTACCGCGACGACAAGACCTACCCGGTGCTGGCGGTGACCCTCAACGAGGAGTACCCGCAGCTCAAGGTCTACCGGGGGCCGCGCCGCAAGGGCGTCCGCTACTTCGGCCCGTACGCCCACGCGTGGGCGATCCGCGAGACGCTGAAGCTGCTGACCCGGGTGTTCCCGGCCCGGGTGTGCTCGCCCGGGGTGTTCAAGCGCCACGGCCAGATCGGGCGGCCGTGCATGTTCGGCTACATCGGCAAGTGCGCGGCCCCGTGCGTCGGCCGCGTCAGCGCCGAGGAGCATCGCGCCATCGTTCTCGACTTCTGCGACTTCCTCGCCGGACACACCGACCAGCTCATCGGCCGCATCGAGAAGGAGATGCAGGTCGCCTCGGCCGACATGGACTTCGAGCGGGCCGCGCGGCTGCGCGACGACGCCGGGGCGCTCAAGCGGGTCGTGGAGAAGCAGGCGGTGGTGCTCGGCGACGGGACCGACGCCGACGTCGTCGCCTTCGCCCTGGATCCCCTCGAGGCCGCGGTGCAGGTCTTCCACGTGCGCGGCGGCCGGGTCCGCGGTCAGCGCGGCTGGGTGGTCGAGCGGGGCGAGGAGGACAGCCTCGAGGTCCTCGTCGGGCAGTTCCTGGCGCAGTTCTACGGCGAGCAGGCAGCGCTGGCCGGCTCGGCCGACGACGCCGTGCAGCCGGTCCCGCGCGAGGTGCTGGTGCCCGCGATCCCCGAGGACCACGCGGTCCTGACGGAGTGGCTCTCCGGCCTGCGCGGCAGCCGCGTCAGCCTGCGGGTGGCCCAGCGCGGGGACAAGCGCACCCTCGCCGAGACCGTCGAGCGCAACGCGAAGGAAGCGCTCACCCAGCACAAGCTCAAGCGCGCCGGCGACCTCACCGCCCGCAGCGCCGCGCTCGAGGAGATCCAGGAGTACCTGGAGCTCGACTCCGCGCCGCTGCGCATCGAGTGCACCGACGTCAGCCACGTCCAGGGCTCCGACGTCGTCGCGAGCCTCGTCGTGTTCGAGGACGGCCTGCCGAAGAAGTCGGACTACCGCCGCTTCGCGATCCGGGGCGGGGCCGAGGGCGGCGACGTCGCGGCGATCGCGGAGGTCGTGCGCCGGCGGTTCGCGCGCTACCTGCGGGAGACCGCCGAGGACGACGCGCACGACCCCACGTCGACCTCCTGCTCCGGGGAGACCTTGACAGGGGAGCACGCCGATAGGGGCTCGCCGGCGTCCGGCGAGCTCGACCCGGCACAGATCGACGGCCCGCTGCCGGGGATCGACCCGACGACGGGCCGTCCCCGGAAGTTCGCGTACGCCCCCAACCTGCTCGTCGTCGACGGCGGCGCCCCGCAGGTCGCGGCGGCCCAGGAGGTGCTGTCCGAGCTGGGGATCACCGACGTCGCGGTGTGCGGGCTGGCGAAGCGGCTCGAGGAGGTGTGGCTGCCCGGCGAGGAGGCGCCCGCGATCCTGCCGCGCGCCTCGGAGGCGCTGTACCTGCTGCAGCGGGTGCGCGACGAGGCCCACCGCTTCGCGATCACCTACCACCGTCAGAAGCGCTCGACGCGCATGACGGCGTCCGCTCTCGACGGGGTCCCCGGCCTCGGCGAGACGCGCCGGACGGCGCTGCTCAAGCACTTCGGGTCGGTGAAGAAGTTGCGCGCCGCCACGGTCGAGGAGATCACCGAGGTGCCGGGGGTGGGCCGGCGGACGGCCGAGACGGTGCTGGCGGCGCTGAACGGGGAGACCACGAGTCAGGGGGAGGCATCGTGAGCGCTGCGAGACGCGGGGTGCGCGCATGAGCACGTCGGACGGGCCCGAGGGGGGCGTCGAGGTCGCGATCGTCACGGGGGTGTCCGGGGCCGGACGCAGTACCGCGGCGAAGGTCCTCGAGGACCTCGGCTGGTTCGTCGTCGACAACCTGCCGCCGGAGCTGCTGGAGACCGTCGTCGACCTCGGCGCGCGGTCGAAGGGCCAGGTCACGCGCATCGCCGTCGGGCTGGACGTCCGCAGCCGGGCCTTCACCGCCGACCTCGGCGCCGCGCTCAAGGAGCTCGACACCCGCGGGGCGCGCCCCCGGGTGGTGTTCCTGGACGCCGACGACGCCGTGCTCATCCGCCGCTTCGAGGCCAATCGCCGGTCCCACCCGCTGCAGGGCGACGGCCGCCTCGTCGACGGCATCGACGCCGAGCGGGAGCTGCTCGCCCCGCTGCGCGACCACGCCGACCTCGTCGTCGACACCTCGAACCGCTCCGTGCACGAGCTGCGCAAGGCCGTCGAGGCGGCGTTCGCGGCGAGTGCCGCGGAGGTGGGCTCGAGCGTCACGGTGCTCTCGTTCGGCTACAAGCACGGGCTGCCCGCCGACGCCGACCTCGTCGTCGACGTGCGCTTCCTGCCCAACCCGCACTGGATCCCCGAGCTGCGCGAGCACGACGGGCGCGAGGCCGTGGTCAGCGACTACGTGCTCTCGCAGGAGGGGGCCGAGGAGTTCCTGGAGGCCTACCTCGCACTGCTGCGCCTGGTCGGGGTCGGGTACCGCCGCGAGGGCAAGCGCTACCTCACCGTCGCCGTCGGGTGCACCGGCGGGAAGCACCGCAGCGTCGCGATCGCCGAGGAGCTGGCCCGGCGGATGGCCGGCGAGGACGGGGTGCGGGTGACCGTCTCGCACCGGGACGTGGGGCGCGAATGAGCCCGGGAGACGGAGCGCAGCGGAGCACGACCTCGGCGAGCCCGGCCAACGGCCACGCCGCCGACGGACCCGGCGCGCCGTTCAAGGCGACCGCGCTCGGCGGCGGGCACGGCCTGCACGCGACGCTGCGGGCGCTGCGCCGGCTCACCGACGACGTCACGGCGGTGGTGACCGTCGGCGACGACGGCGGGTCGTCCGGCCGGATCCGCCGCGAGCTGGACATTCTGCCCTGGGGCGACCTGCGGATGGCGCTCGACGCCCTGGCCGAGCGCGACCACACCGGCCCGACGGACGCCTCGACGTGGCGCGAGGTGTTCTCCCACCGGCTCGGCGGCACCGGGGCGCTGGCGGGCCACGCCGTCGGGAACCTCGTGCTGGCCGGCCTGCTCGACGTCCTCGACGACCCGGTCGCCGCCCTCGACGAGGCGTGCCGCCTGCTGGGGCTGCGGGGCCGCGTGCTGCCGATGGCTCCGGTGCCGGTCGACATCGAGGCCGACGTCACCGGGCTGGGGATCTCGACGGGTATGGGGATCTCCGCGACGGCGGGCGGCGGGGAGGCGGACTCCGACGTCGCGCACCGCATCCGCGGGCAGGTCGCCGTCGCGACGACGCCGGGCCGGGTGCGCCAGGTCCGGCTCGTCCCGCGGCGCCCCAAGGCCTGCGGCGAGGCGGTCGAGGCGATCCGCGCGGCCGACGTCGTCACCCTGGGGCCCGGGTCGTGGTTCACCAGTGTGATGCCGCACCTGCTGGTGCCGGAGCTGTTCACGGCGCTGTGCGAGACCGAGGCCCGGCGGGTGCTGGTGCTCAACCTCGCCCCGCAGCCGGGCGAGACCGCCGGCTTCTCGCCGGAGCAGCACCTCGACGCGCTGGCCGAGCACGCGCCGCGCCTGCGCCTCGACGTCGTGGTCGCCGACCCGGGGGCGACCCCCGAACCGGACCGGCTGCGCCGCGGCGCCGAGGCCTTCGGCGCCGAGATCTTGTTCACCGCCGTCGGCGAAGCCGGCGGCGCCCCGCGCCACGACCCCGTGGCCCTGGCCGGGGCCCTACGCGAGGCGGCGGGCAGTGCCGCCTCGCGGGATCGCGTCCCACCGGACGAGTGGGACGCGCGCGTCGATGAGTGGGGGAGCGGGGCCCGCCGCCGCCTCGGGGCCGGAGACGTGTTCTTCACCCCGACCGGCGACGCGCGCCGCTACGAGGAGGAGGATCTCCGGTGGCCATGACCGCTGCGGTGAAGGACGAGCTGAGCCGGCTCTCGGTGACGAAGACGTGTTGCCGGCGCGCCGAGGTCTCGGCGGTGCTGCGGTTCGGGGGTGGACTGCACATCGTCAACGGGCGGGTGGTCGTCGAGGCCGAGCTCGACACCGGCAACGCCGCCCGCCGGCTCCGGCGCGAGATCCACGACCTGTACGGGCACCAGCCCGAGGTCCACGTGCTCTCGCAGGGCAACCTGCGCAAGGGCACGCGATACGTGGTCCGCGTGGCCACGGACGGGGATTCGCTCGCCCGCCAGACCGGGCTGCTCGACCCGCGCGGCCGCCCGGTGCGCGGGCTGCCGCCGCAGGTCGTCTCCGGGGGCGTGTGCGACGCCGAGGCCGCGTGGCGGGGGGCGTTCCTCGCGCACGGGTCGCTGACCGAGCCGGGCCGCTCCTCGGCGCTGGAGATCACCTGCCCGGGCATGGAGGCCGCGATGGCGCTGGTCGGCGCCGCCCGGCGTCTCGGTGTCGCGGCCAAGGCCCGCGAGGTGCGCGGGGCCGACCGGGTGGTGGTCCGCGACGGCGACGCCATCGGGGCGCTGCTGACCCGCATCGGCGCGCACTCGTCGGTGCTGCAGTGGGAGGAGCGCCGGATGCGCCGCGAGGTGCGCGCCACGGCGAACCGCCTCGCGAACTTCGACGACGCCAACCTCCGCCGCTCGGTCAAGGCCGCCGTCACCGCGTCCGCGCGCGTCAACCGGGCCCTCGAGCTGCTCGGCGACGAGGTCCCCGACCACCTGATCACCGCGGGCCGGCTGCGCGTGGAGCACGAGCAGGCCTCGCTGGAGGAGCTGGGCCAGCTCGCCGACCCGCCGATGACGAAGGACGCGGTCGCCGGCCGCATCCGCCGCCTGCTCGCGATGGCCGACAAGAAGGCCAAGGACATGCGCGTCCCCGACACCGCCAGCGCCGTCACCGCGGAGATGGAGGAGGACGAGCTCGTCGAGGTCCCGGCCGGCCGCGAGCTCTGAGGTCCTGGCGCCGGGCCCGGGAGCGGTTGCGCACACCACCCGTCGACGGGTCGGCGTGGGACGTCCGCTTCGTTAGGGTCGCGCTGCCAGCTCCACACGCCACCGGGGAGCCACGAGCGCCCGGCGGCGCAGCGACCACGAGAGACAGGACAACGCCGAAGTGACCATCAAGATCGGCATCAACGGCTTCGGGCGGATCGGCCGCAACGTGTTCCGCGCGCTGGAGAAGCAGCGCGCGGAGGGCACCGCCGACATCGAGGTGCTGGCCGTCAACGACATCACCGACAACGCCACCCTGGCCCACCTGCTGCGCTACGACTCGGTGCTCGGCCGCTTCGACGGCACCGTCGAGGTCGGCGACGACGAGCTCAACGTCAACGGCAAGCACGTCAAGGCCCTCGAGGAGCGCGACCCGGCGAACCTGCCGTGGGGCGACCTCGGCGTCGACGTCGTGATCGAGTCCTCGGGCATCTTCACCGACGCCGACTCGGCCGGGAAGCACCTCAAGGCCGGGGCCAAGAAGGTCGTCATCTCGGCCCCGGCGAAGGGTGAGGACCTCACCGTCGTCATGGGCATCAACGACTCGTCCTACGACGGCACGCAGAGCATCCTCTCCAACGCCTCCTGCACCACCAACTGCGTCGCCCCCATGGCGAAGGTGCTGCACGACGCGTTCGGCCTGCAGACCGGGTTCATGACCACGGTGCACGCCTACACCGGCGACCAGCGCGTCCACGACGCCCCGCACAAGGACCTGCGCCGCGCCCGCGCGGCCGCGGTCAACATCATCCCGACGACGACGGGTGCCGCCCAGGCGACCGCGCTGGCGCTTCCCGCGCTCGAGGGCAAGCTCAACGGCGTCGCGATGCGCGTCCCGGTGCCCGACGGCTCGGTGACCGACCTGACCGCGACGCTGGACCAGGACGTCACCGTCGAGCAGGTCAACGACGCGTTCCGCAAGGCCGCCGAGGGCGAGCTCAAGAACGTGCTCGTCTACACCGAGGACCCGATCGTCTCGTCCGACATCGTCGGCTCGCCCGCGTCGTGCACGTTCGACTCCGGGATGACGAAGGTCCTCAACGGCAACACCGTGAAGATCATCGGCTGGTACGACAACGAGTGGGGCTACTCGAACCGCGTCGTGGACCTCACCACGCTGGTGGGTTCGAAGCTCTGATGAAGACCCTCGATGACCTGATCGCGGAGGGGGTCGGGGACCGCTTCGTCCTGCTGCGGGCGGACTTCAACGTCCCGATGGACGGCTTCACCATCACCGACGACGGCCGCATCCGGGCCGCGCTCCCGACGATCACGCGACTTGCCGGGGCGGGCGCGAAGGTGCTCGTCATGGCGCACCTCGGGCGGCCGAAGGAGACCCACCCCTTGGGGCGCGACCCCGTCATGACGCTCTCGGCCGTGGCCGGGCGGCTCGGCCAGCTGCTCGACCAGCCGGTCCGGCTGGCGAAGGACGTGGTGGGCGACTCCGCCCGCGACATCGCCGCGGGTCTGGAGTCCGGCGCCGTCGCGCTCCTCGCCAACGTGCGCTGCGAGCCGCGGGAGACCGGCACGGCGTCCGAGCGGGACGCCCTCGCGACGGAGCTGGCCGAGCTCGTGCCGAGCCAGGATCCGGACAGGCCGAGCGCGTTCGTGTCCGACGGCTTCGGCGTCGTGCACCGCGAGCAGGCCTCGGTGGTCGAGATCGCGCGGAAGCTCCCGGCCTACGGCGGCGACCTCGTCGCGCGCGAGACCGAGGTGCTGCGCCGGCTCACCGGTGACCCGGCGCGACCGTACGTGGTGATCCTCGGCGGCTCCAAGGTCTCCGACAAGCTCGCCGTGCTGACCAACCTGCTGCCGACGGTCGACACCCTGCTCGTCGGCGGGGCGATGTGCTTCACCTTCCTCGCCGCGCAGGGGCACGACGTGGGCGGTTCCAAGCTGGAGTCCGAGCAGATCGACACCTGTCGCGACCTCCTGGCGAAGTACGCCGGCACGCTCGTGCTGCCGACCGACGTCGTCGTGGCCTCGGAGTTCTCGGTCGACGCGCAGACCCGGACGGTGCCGGTGGGCGAGATCCCCGAGGGCTGGCTGGGGCTCGACGTCGGGCCGGAGACGGTCTCGGCGTTCGGGTCGCGCCTGGCCGACGCGGCCACCGTGTTCTGGAACGGGCCGATGGGCGTGTTCGAGATGGCGCCGTTCGCGGCGGGCACCACGGGGGTCGCGGAGGCCGTCGCGGACAGCCCGGCGTTCAGCGTCATCGGCGGCGGCGACTCGGCGTCGGCGATCCGCGCGGCCGGTCTCGACGAGGAGCGGTTCGGACACATCTCCACGGGCGGCGGTGCCTCGTTGGAGTTCCTGGAGGGCAAGGAGCTCCCCGGTATCGCAGTTCTCGAGGAGACGCAGCGGTCAGGGGAGCACGCCGATAGGGGAGCTCGACCATCGACCGAGGAGGCCTAGTCCGTGGCGCGCAAGCCGCTGATCGCCGGCAACTGGAAGATGAACATGAACCACCTCGAGGCCATCGGGCTGGTCCAGAAGCTCTACTTCGCGTTGCCGACCAAGTACTACGACCACGTCGACGTCGGGGTCTGCCCGCCGTTCACCGACCTGCGCAGCGTGCAGACGGTGATCGACGCCGACTCGATGCCGATCACGTACGGCGGGCAGGACCTGTCCCCGGAGGAGTCGGGCGCGTTCACCGGCGACGTCTCGGGCGCGATGCTCGCCAAGCTCGGCTGCACCTGGGTCGTCGTCGGCCACTCGGAGCGGCGGACCATCCACGGCGAGGACGACGCCCTGGTCAACCGCAAGGTCACCGCGGCGCTGGCCAACCGCCTCACGCCGATCCTCTGCCTCGGCGAGGGGGAGGACGTCCGGGAGTCCGGCGCCCATGTCGGGCACTGCACGTCCCAGCTCGACGGGGCCCTCGCCGGGCTCTCGGCCGAGGACGTCGCGCGCATCGTCGTCGCCTACGAGCCGGTGTGGGCGATCGGCACCGGCAGGACCGCGACGACCGAGGACGCCCAGGAGGTCTGCGGAGCCCTGCGAGCGCGGCTGCGGGAGCTCCACGGCGGCGAGGTCGCCGACGCCGTCCGGATCCTCTACGGCGGCTCGGTGAAGGCGAACAACGTCAAGGACCTCGTCGGGCAGCCCGACGTCGACGGCGCGCTCGTGGGCGGGGCCTCGCTCGACCCCGAGGGGTTCGCGGAGCTGTGCGCGCTCGCCGCGGGCGGTCCGCTGTAGGGCCCGGCCCGGTACCGACCGAGGGGCACCTTCGCTCGTTCTACTCGACCGAAGGTGCCCCTCGGTCGTTCTGGGCGGCGGCCGACGACGGGGATTTTCTGCCACTGGATGCAAGCAACGACGCTTCGCTGGCACGGAGCGCTCAACCGGGCCGTCACCCGGGAGTGACCAGCGGCGTCCCCGGTCGTTGAGCCCCACGAGGTCCGCGCCGGAACCGGTGCGACCCGAGGCTCTCCCCCGGGAGGGGCCGGGTAGTGTGACCGATGGACGCCCGCCCCGCAGGCCGAGACCGCGGGGCACCGGATACACGGAGGTCACGGAGCCCGAGATGCGACTGTTCCTCGACATCCTGCTCATCGTCTCCAGCGTGCTGCTGGTACTGCTGGTGCTGTTGCACCGCGGACGCGGCGGCGGTCTCTCGTCGCTGTTCGGTGGTGGGGTGCAGTCGAGCCTCGCGGGCTCCAGCGTGGTCGAGAAGAACCTCGACCGACTCACCCTGTTCGTCGGCGCGATCTGGCTGGTCGCGATCGTCGGGACGGGCCTGCTCATCAAGATCGAGGGTTGACGGGCGGCCCGGACCGCCGCGCCGGGCCTGACGATGCGGAGGTAGCACCGACATGGCCACTGGCAACGCGATCCGGGGAACACGGGTCGGGTCGGGCCCGATGGGCGAGTCCGAGCGCGGGGAGAGCGCCGCACGGATACTCGTCTCCTTCTGGTGCTCGAACGGGCACGAGACCCAGCCGTCGTTCGCCCACGACGCCGAGCTCCCCAGCACGTGGGACTGCCCGCGCTGCGGCCTCCCGGCCAACACGGACGAGAAGAACCCGCCGCCGGCGCGGCGCACCGAGCCGTACAAGACGCACCTGGCGTACGTGAAGGAGCGTCGCTCGGACGCCGACGGCGAGGCCCTCCTCGAGGAGGCCCTCGCCAAGCTCCGCGCCCGCCGCGGAGAGAACTGACAGCGCAGCACGGTCTTTGACAGAGTGGCCGCGTGGCCGCTCCTGCTGAGATCACCGACACCCGCTTCTCGTTGAGTCAGGCCGACATCCCGTCGGCCTGGTTCAACGTCGCCCCGCATCTCGCGAGCCCGCTCGACCCGCCGCTGCACCCGGCCACCCGGGAGCCCGTGGGTCCGGACGACCTCGCCCCGCTCTTCGCCGCCGAGCTCATCGGCCAGGAGATGACGGCCGAGCCCTGGGTGGACATCCCGGGCGAGGTCCTCGACGTCCTCCGCCTCTGGCGGCCCACGCCCCTGATCCGGGCACGCCGCCTCGAGAAGGCGCTGCAGACGACGGCGAGGATCTACTTCAAGGACGAGTCGGTCTCCCCGGCCGGGTCGCACAAGCCGAACTCGGCCGTCCCGCAGGCCTTCTACAACGCCCGCGAGGGGATCCGCCGGCTCTCCACCGAGACCGGGGCCGGGCAGTGGGGCACCGCGCTGGCGTTCGCGTGCGCCCAGTACGACCTCGAGTGCGCGGTCTACATGGTCCGCAAGAGCTTCGAGCAGAAGCCCTACCGCAAGGTGATCATGGAGACGTGGGGCGGCAGCGTCGTCCCGTCGCCGATCGACGATCCCGACAACGCCGGGTCGCTCGGCTCGGCGATCTCGGACGCGGTGCGCGACGCCGTCGGGCGCGAGGACACCCACTACGCCCTCGGCTCGGTGCTCAACCACGTGCTGCTGCACCAGACCGTGATCGGCCTGGAGGCCCAGCAACAGCTGGCGATGGCGGGGGAGACCCGCCCCGACGTCGTGATCGCCCCGTGCGGCGGCGGCTCCAACCTGGGCGGAGTGGCGCTGCCGTTCCTGCCGGACCCGGCGGTGCGGCTGCTCGCCGCCGAGCCCGCCTCGTGCCCGACCCTGACGCAGGGGACCTACGAGTACGACTTCGGCGACACCGCCGGGCTCACCCCGCTGATGAACATGTACACGCTGGGCCACGACTTCATGCCGCCCGGCATCCACGCCGGCGGGCTGCGCTACCACGGCGACTCGCCGATCATCTCCCAGCTGGTCCACGAGGGCCGGATGGAGGCGGTCGCTCAAC
>JAICLN010000088.1 GCA_025925615.1 Actinomycetospora sp.
CAGGCCGCGATCAACGCCGTGCACACCGACGCCGCGACCGCCGCCGACACCGACTGGCGCCAGATCCTCGCCCTCTACGATCAGCTGGCCGTCCTGGACCCGGGCCCCGTCGTCGCGCTCCACCGCGCGGTGGCGCTGGCCGAGGTCGACGGACCGGTGGCCGCCCTCGCCGTCGTCGACGGTCTCGACCTGCCCCACCACCACCTGCGCGACGCGGTCCGGGCCGACCTGCTGACCCGGCTCGACCGGCCGGACGCGGCGCGCGCGGCGCTGGACGCTGCCCTGGCGAAGACGGTCAACCCGGGCGAGCAGGCCCTGCTCGCCCGCCGCCTCGCCGCGCTCGCACCACGCGCGGCGGACGGCTGACCCCAGTGCGACGAAGGAGCACTGGGAGCAGCGTCAGCCCGGCGCGAGAAGTCAGCGCTTCCTGGCCACCATCCCGAGCGCACAGCGCTGCGCCGCGGCGACCGGGCGCAGCTGCGGACCGTCCGGCCACCACCGCGAGAGCTGGACCAGGCCGGGGTCCACCAGCTCGAGCTGCGGCGGGATCATCGCCTCGATCTGGGCGCGGGTGCGGAAGAGGCCGGTGCCCATCGGGCTGTTGACCATGACGTGCTCGATGCGCCGGGCGACCTCGCTGTCGGCGTCCTCGGGGTCGAGGAAGTGCGTCATGGCGACGTAGGAGCCGGAGGGCAGCGCGTCGACGTACTCCGCCACGATCTCGGCCGGCGTCGGGGTGCCGTCGTAGTGGTGCAGGACGCCGAGCAGGAACAGCGCGATCGGCGAGGAGAAGTCGAGGAACGAGCGCACGGTCGGGTCCTCGACCACCGCGCTCGGGGTGAAGATGTCCGCCGCCACGAACAACGTCTGCTCGTCCTCCTCGAGCAGCGCGCGCCCGTGGGCGATGACGGACGGGTCGTTGTCGACGTAGACGACCTTCGAGGTCGACGCGAGACGCTGCGCGACCTGGTGGGTGTTCTCGGCCGTCGGCAGCCCGGAGCCGCAGTCCAGGTACTGCACGACGTCGGTCTGGGTCGCGATGAAGCGGGTGGCGCGGATGAGGAAGGCGCGATGGTCGAGCGCCAGCTGCCGCACCTCGGGCACGAGCGACTGCATGCGCTCGAACACCTCGCGGTCGACCGCGTAGTTGTCCTTGCCGCCGAGCGTGGCGTTGTAGACCCGCGCGATGCTCGCCTTGTCCCGGCCGACCCGGACCGGGCCGGGGGCGTCGGTGGTCGACTGCGCCGACCGGGCCGTGCCTGCCATGCGTTCCCTCACCTGCTCGTCGCAACGGGGCCGGTCGGCGTCGCGCAGCGCGACGACGGCCTCGACGGGCACCGTAGGCGTGCGACCTCGGCGAGGACGACCAGGGTCGAAGCGTACGAGAATCCGTCGACGACCTGTAGTCTCCCCGTTCCGGGCCGTGACCGTGGGCCCGCGACGGCCCACCCCGAGGGCGACCGGAGGACACCCGTGGCCAGCGAGCAGGATCCCGACGCCCAGGACACCCCGGCGCCGGACGACCCCGGGCCCACCGCGCGGCGGATCATGGTCGGCGCCCAGCTGCGGCGTCTCCGCGAGAACGCGGACATCACGCGCTCGGCGGCCGGCTACCACATCCGCGGCAGCGAGTCGAAGATCAGCCGGATGGAGTCCGGCAAGGTCGGCTTCAAACCGCGCGACGTCGAGGACCTCCTCACCCTCTACGGCGAGGACGACCCCGGGCGGCGCGAGAGCCTGCTCGAGATCGCCCGACGCAGCAACGAGCCCGGCTGGTGGCAGCGCTCCGGCGAGGCCGTCCCGGAGTGGTTCTCCGAGTTCGTCGGCCTCGAGCCCGCCGCCGTCCGGATCCAGACCTACGAGCTGCTCTTCGTGCCCGGCCTGCTCCAGACCGAGGATTACACCCGCGCGATCGTCACGCGCGGCCACCCCGAGAGCAGGGACGCGACGACCGAGGAGCGGGTCCGGGTCCGGAAGGCCCGGCAGCGCCTCCTCGACCGGCCGGACGCACCCCGGCTCTGGGCGGTCATCGACGAGTCCGTGCTCCACCGCCCGATCGGCGGGTACGAGGTGCTCGCCGCCCAGATCGACCACCTCGCCGAGATGTCGCGGCGCCCGAACATCACCGTGCAGGTCGTGCCCAACGCGCTCTCCGGGTACGGCGGCGAGGCGGCGTTCACGATGCTGCGCTTCGCCGAGCCGGACGTCCCGGACGTCACCTACATCGAGGGCCTCACCGGCGCGCTCTACCTGGACCGGCGCGCGGAGGTCGAGGAGTACACGCGCGTCATGGACGAGCTCACCATCGACGCCTACAGCCCCGACGAGACGCGGGCCCTGCTGAGCAAGCTCCGTCCCGGGACGGCCTGACGCCCGGCGGCACCGCACGGACACGCTCGGTCCGCCTGCACATGCAGATGCGACGGGCCGGTGTTACCGTCGACCGCACGGCAAGCGGCACGTGCGAGCGAACGGGGATTTCGACCCATGCACACTTCGGCATCGCGGTTGGTCGGCGCGGACTGGCGGAAGAGCCGCTACAGCGGGAAGCTCGGCAACTGCGTCGAGCTCGCGGCCACGGGCGGCGCGCAGGTGGCGGTCCGCAACTCCCGGTTCCCCGACGAGCCCGCGCTGCTGCTGACCCGCTCGGAGCTGGGGAGCCTGCTCGCCGAGGTCAAGGCCGGCCGGTTCGACGACCTCCTCGAGGGCGCGTGATGTCTGCTGTCCCGCTGGGCGTGCGGGCGCATTGGCTCACGTGCGCGCTCGACGGGCGTGACCACGCCGTCGTCGACCACGACCCGGTCTCCGGGGCGCACCTGTCCGCGTGCGCCAGGACCGTGTGGGCGTCCTCGCTCGCCAGCCCGCCCGCCGCGCGCTGCACCGACTGCCGTGACGCCGTCGGCGACACCGACGACGACCGCCCGACGGGCCGGCTCGGGCGCTGGCTCGGTCGCGGCGCGGCCTGAGGAGTCCGGGGCTCGAGCTCCCCGCGCGCCCTCGCCCGGTCGCACCCGGTGCTGTGCCGGCATCGAGGGCCCCTTGCGCGCCGTCCAGGTGCCGACGGCGCACTCCGGTTCACCCGGCGCCGTCGGTTCGGTCCGGAACCTGACCCGGTCCCCCCTTCGGTCCGCCCCCGGTGTCAGGTCGTGGCCAGCAGGAACTCCTCGGCGGCCGTCACGGACAGGCCGTCGGCGCGGTGGTCGAAGTACCGGGCGTTCACCTCGGCGGCGCCGAGGACGCGGGCCGCCCGGCACCCGGCGGACCGGGCGAGGGCGACGATCTCGTCGGGGGCGAAGAAGCTCAGGAACGGCGTCCCGGCGGCCGCGGCGCCGGCGGCGGAGAGGTCCCGGAAGTGGCGTTCTCCGGGGCTCAGGAGCTCCGAGGGCGGCTGGAAGGTCATCGCGACGGTGGACCCCGGGGCGAGAGTGGCCAACGACGCCAGGGTCGCGGTGTTCGCCTCCCGGGTGAGGTACATGCTCACGCCGGTCGAGGACACGACGGCGGGACGCCCGACGTCGAGACCCGCCGCAACGAGGCCGTCCCACCAGGAGCTGTCCGACTCGAAGTCCGTCGGCACGAACCGCAGACCGGGCGGCGTCGGGAGCTCGAGGTCGGCGATGCGGCGCTGCTTCCACGCCGACGTGCCGGGCTGGTCGACCTCGAAGACGTGGTGGTGCGGGTCGAGGTCGGGGTGGCGCAGCGCGAAGGTGTCGAGGCCTGCGCCGAGGACGACGTACTGGTCGACGCCGGCATCGAAGGCCTCCTCGACGAGGTCGTCGACGACGCGGGCCCGGGCGACCATCCCGGCACGGGCGCCCCGGGTGGTGTCGAGGTCCATGTCCGGGCGGTCGCGCCACGCCGGGTCGGGGTCGGCGAGCCGGAGCCCGAGCGAGTCGTCGAGGACCGGGGGCGCCGCGTCGACCTCGAGGTGGCGGGCCCGCCAGAGGGCGACGCGGACCGCGGTGTGGTCCGGGTCGGTCACGGCGCCGATCACGACGCGACCGGGCCCTGGATCGTCCACGTCCGCCCGTCGGGATCGCGGACGACCATCTCGCGGGTGCCGTAGTGGGTGTCCTCGAACGCTTGCACCACGTCCAGGGCGGGGTCGGGCCGGTAGGCCTCGGCGTCGGGGATTCGGAGGACGAGCTGCGCGCCGGTGGGCTGGTCGTCCGGGACCTCGGCGACGAAGACCGTCGGGCCGTCGCCGGCGCGGAACTGGCCCGAGTGGTGGTCGGTCTCGAAGTCGAGCTCGAAGCCGAGCTGGGTGAAGAACCACGCGGCCCGTCCCCAGTTGTGGGTCTCCAGGAACACCGCGGCGATCCCGTCGACAGCGGTCATGACGATCCCTCCCGGTCGTCGGGCGGGCCCTGGGCGAGGTGGGCGCGCAGGGCTTCCGCGACCAGCGCGGAGAGCGACTGCTCGGTCTCGAGGGCCCGGAACTTGACCTGCTTGATCAGCTCGACCGGCAGGTAGACGTTGAACTGCTTGACCTCGTCGGCCACGCTAGGATGCTAGCAAGCTAGGTCGATGCCGGCCAGAGGAAGGCCAGCGGTGGCCCCCTATCAGCGTGCTCAGTCGAATGCTGACACCTGACGTCAGGAAGGGTTCATCGTGACGCGACCCGGCCCGGGCTGTTGGCGGACGTTCAACAGCGGCCCCGAACGACGACGGGGCTTTTCTGCCACTGGATCTGCAAGCGATGCAACGAGCACGCCGATAGGGACGCTTCGCTGGCATCGACCGAGCGACTACCCCCGCAGCACCGGAGGCGCGGGATCCCCGCCGAGCGCGAGCACCTCGGCGAACCCCTCCACGAGGCACTGGCCGAAGAGCTCGCGGTCGGTGATCGCGGCCGGGTCGAGGTTGGCGCCCACGCAGCAGACGTCCCCGTGCGTGAGCATCGTGATCATGGCCGCGCAGCCGGGCCGGGGCGCGTACGGGTACATCCGCTCCACGCGCGCCCCCGCGAGGTAGACCTCCTCGCGGATGCCCGGCACGTTCGACGCCTGCAGGTCGTTGCCCTTGGTCACCCCGCCGGCCACGGCCGCGATGACCGCCCCCGGCAGGCGCGCGAGCAACGGCGACAGCAGCCCGACGTCGTCGGCGGCCGGCTCCGCGCGACCCCGCGCGACGTCCTCGGCCACCCGCGCCATCCGCGCCCGCGGGTCCTTCTCCGCGATCCGGCCGGCCAGGCGGAGCGAGGCGATCCGGTTGCCGCCCGCGCCGTCGTCCGAATCCCGCAACGACACCGGGATCGCCATCCGGATCTCGTCCACCGAGCTGCCCTGCGCCTCGTGGTACCGACGGAACGCGCCGAGCAGGGCCGCCACGTAGGCGTCGTTCAGCGACTGCCCGCACGACTTCGCCGCCGCCCGCAGGTCGGCGAACGCGAGGTCCATCGCCACGAACCGCCAGTCGGAGCCGCGCGGCGCCAGCAACGACGAGCCCTGCGCCACGGGATCGCCCATCACCCGGATCGCCGAGAGCCCGAAGGCCACCGCCTCGCGGGCCCGGGAGATCGGGTCGCGCAGCGCGTCGCCGGCAGCCCGCAAGATGTGGGTCGGCACCGAGGCGAGGGCCTCGGCGTCGTGGCGCACCTGCCGTCCGAGCGCCGACCACGGCCCGGGGCCCGGCTCGTCGGCGGCACTCGGCGCCGGCGGCTGCGGCTTGTCCGGGTCGGTGTCGCGGTGGCGGTTGAGCAGGCCGGAGAAGAGCTGCACGCCGCCCATGCCGTCGGTCGTGGCGTGGTGCAGCTTGAGCAGGTAGGCGGCCCGGCCGTCGGGGAGCCCCTCGACGAGCAGGGCCTCCCACGGCGGGCGGAACCGGTCGAACGGCGTGGTCGCGAGGTGCTCGGCGGCCGCCATCAACGCGGGCCAGCCCTCGCCCTCGGGCAGCCGGATGCGCCGCACGTGCCGGTCGAGGGCGAAGTCCGGGTCGAACGCCCAGACCGGGGTGCCGAGCGCGAGCGGCGGCTCGACGACCCGCTTGCGGAACCGGGGCACCATCCGGGTCGCCCAGTCGTGCGCGGCGACCAGGCGCGGCCAGTCCGGGGCCTGGTCGAGCAGCGCGCACGCCACCATCGTCGAGCGCAGCGCCGGGTCGGCCTCCGCCCGCCACATCAGCGTCTCGAAGGCCGACATCTCGTCGGAGTCGGCCCAGGACAGCCCGGTGTCGCTCACTGCGCGCCCTCCTTCTCCTCGGCGAGCCCGAGCGTCTCGAGGAACAGGCCCCGCACGTGCGCCACGTGCTCGTTCAGGGTCCCGACGGTCCACTCGCCCGTGTCGATCGGCGGGTGGACGACCGCCCGCACCGTGCCCGGCCGCACCGTCTGGTCGTGGCGCCACATCAGCTCGCCGGCGTTCTCGAGCACGATCGGCACCATCGGCACGCCGGCCTGCATCGCGATGTGGAAGGCGCCCTTCTTGAACGGCCCGGGTCGCGGCGTCGCTGAGCGCGTGCCCTCCGGGGCCATGAGCAGCGACATCCCCCGACGGACCCGCTCGACGGCGGGCTCGAGGGCCTCGCGCGCCTGCCGGGTGTTGCCGCGCTCGACGAACGCGACGTCGGCGAGCTGGAAGAGCTGCCCGAACAGTGGCATGGACTTCGCCTCGGCCTTCGCGACGGCCGTGAAGTCGTGCCGCAGCATCGTCATGAGGACGATCGGGTCGAGCTGGCTCTGGTGGTTGAACACGAAGATCGCCGGGCGCGCCGACCAGAGGTGCTCGGCGCCCTCGACCTCGACGCGCACGCCCGCCACGCCCAGCGCGAGCTCGGAGCCGAGGGAGCCGGCGAGGTTGATCGCCTGGTGCCGCGAGCCGCGCAGGAGACCGGCCCCGATCGCGGACGCCGTGGCCGCGAGGAACCCGCCGTAGAAGCCGACGGTCCCCCCGATCGCCTCCAGCGGAGGCACGGCACCGCGGGGGGCGACGGGCAGGGCAGGCCGCAGTCCGTCCGGGGTCCCGACGACGGCGCTGTGGCCCACGACGTCGAGCACCGCCCGCTCCGAGGCGGGCCCGTAGGCGAACGCCGCGGCGAGGTCCACGCCGTGCGCGTCGGCCCACGCGGTCACGGCGTCGGCGGCGACGTTCCCGGCGCAGACCGGGGAGGCGATCGCGGTCACGCGGTCGTCGTCGACGCCCACCCGGGTCACGACCACGTCGTCGGCGCCGAGCTCCGCGGCGAGCGGGTCCACCTCGGCGCGGGTGGCGCGCGAGACCAGCACGACGCGGTGGCCGCGGCGGGCGTGCGCGACGGCGAGGCGCCACACCTCGGGGTGCAGCCACGACGCGGTGACCGACCGGAACGTGCGGCGTCCCTCCTCGGCCACCTCCTCGACGGGGCGGCCCCGGCGCGACCGCACGACGCGCTCGACGTCGTCGACGGTCACCTCGGCGGGTCCCTCGATCCCGGCGCGGACCTGCCCGGCGAACCGGTCCCACAGCGACGACGGCCCGACGAACGGCGCGAGGGGGCACCCGGCCAGCAGCCCGCCGTCCACGACGACGAAGGCGGTGACGCCGGGGCCCCACGACCCCTGGGCGACGCGTTCGGCGAGCCGGGCCTCGGCGGACGGTGGGGTCATCCCAGCAGCTCCTCGGTCAGGCGGGTCTCGATGCGGGCGAGCGCCACGAGGCGGTCGCGCACCTCGGCGATCTCGTCGCGGAAGGCCTCCCGCGCCGTCGTGGTCGCGTCGGCGCCGAGCAGCCCGCGGTTGTCGGCGAGGTCGAGCGCGGACGCGTAGAGCTCGGTGGACACCGAGTCCGGGTGGACGACACGGCCCTGGCGCAGCATCTGGCGGCCGAGCCCCAGGCACTCCTTCGCGACCGCCTTCGCGTCGACCTCGGTGCCGGGCCCGAGCCCGACCAGCTTCGTCGCCACGACCCACTGCGCGTCGACGAACGAGCGCAGCGTCCGGGGCGCGACGAGGAAGCGGGTGCGCTCGAGCAGCGCGGCGGCCGCCTCGGTCCCGCCGCCCTGCACACGGTCCCGCCAGTCCGGGTCGACCAGGGCGGTCTCCGCGGAGATGTCGTCGGAGAAGCGCCGCTTCGACGGGAAGAAGAACTCGAACTTCAGCAGGTCCCGCAGCGCGAGCGCGTCGGACCACGCCACCTCGAGCGGGTCGCTGCCCGCCGGGGCACGGGAGGCCGCGAGCACGGCGAGCTCGACGATCGCGCGGTCGACGAAGTGGTGGATGGCGCCGTTGCGGTAGAAGGCCGCGACCCGGTGGCGGCCGTCGCGGATCGACCACACGGCCTCGTCGCCGCCGTCGTAGCGCTCGACGACCTCGCCGGTCACCAGCCGCTCCAGCGTCCGCTCGATCCCGTCGCCGGTCAGGTCGCCGCGGGGACCCGGGCGGCCGAGCCGGTCGAGGTGGTCGAGCAGCGGGGAGACCGAGACCCGGATCTGCTCGAGCGTGAGGGCCCGCCCACCGGTCCCGAGCAGGGCGAACGTCACCAGCGCCGTCGGGGTCGCCGGCGTGGCACGGTTGATCCCGTCGCAGATGGTGAAGGCGACCTTCTCCAGCCGCGTGCTGCGCTGCCCTTCCCTGGCCTCGCCCGCCTCGGCGAGGGCCTCGGCCAGCGAGAACGGCTCGCCGAAGCGGACCCGGGCGTTGCCGTGGTTGCGGGCCTGCCCGCGCACGTAGCGCGCGAGCCAGCCCAGACCCTCGGCCGACTTGCTCGACCCGCCCTGCTCGGCGGCCATGGCGTCGAGCTCGTAGAGGCGGTCGTAGACGATCGAGGTCGGCACCAGCTGCACGTCCGGCGCCCGGCCGTCGTCGAGCGCCCGCGCGAGGTAGGACAGCAGGCCCATGCTCGGGCTGCGCAGCTTGCCGGTGCGCGAGCGGCCGCCCTCGATGTACCACTCGAGGTTGAACCGCTTCGAGACCAGGTGCGCGATGTACTCGCGCAGCGCCAGGCGGTAGACCGGGTCGTCGCCGGAGGTCCGGCGGATGAAGACGACCCCGGCCCGCTTGCCGAGCGGCCCGATCGGCCAGAACGCCATGTTGTTGCCGCCGAGCACGGTGTTGCGCGGCAGGTCGTTGTCCCGCAGCACCTCGGCGAGCACCAGCGGATCGGCGTAGGAGCGGTGCGTCGGCAGGAACACCAGCGGGGCGGTCCGGCTGAGCGCCCGCAGCGGCTCGACCGTCTCGGTGTCGACCGAGACCTCCCAGGCCGGGGCGTGCATCGGGGCCAGCGCGGTGCGGAACGCGTCGATCGCGAGGGGGCTCTGCACGGAGGCGAGGTCGCCGAGGCGATCCCGCATGTCCTCGAGCACCTCGTCGAACGGGCGGTCGTGCTCGGCGGCCAGTTCCCGCAGCCGGTCGCGGACCCGCGTCGAGGCCACGATCTGCTCGACCACCAGCCGCGGCACGGTGTAGTGGTCGCCGATCAGGGCCCGCTCGGCCCGCTCGCACGCCAGCACGCCCGCGCGGTGGACGTAGGCCGCGAGCGTCTCCTCGCGGGCCTCGCCGTCGTGGCGCGCCCGCAGGTCGGCCACCGTCGCGGCGTCGCCCTCGACGATCCGCGCCCGGTCCGGAGCGCGGCGGGCGAGGCGGCGCTGCAGGATCGCGGGTGGCCGCCGATGGCCCAGCAGCGCCACGAGGTCGGACGCCTTCGGTTTCTGCGGCGGTGCGCCGGTGCCGTCCGCCCACTCGGCCGCCCGGGTCGGCGGGAGCCACGTGACGCGGATCGGGGCCACCGTCGTCGTCGGGCCGGCGGTCGCGAGGGCGGCGTCGAGCGCGGCCTCGTCGAGACACACCGGCGCCCCCGGATGGTTCCGGGCGGCCCACTCGGTGACGAGCTCGCGCTCGGGCCCGGTGCGCGCCGCCGCGAGGACGACGACGTCGCGGGTCGCGCGGTCCGGGGCGGCGTCGACATCCGCGGCCACGGCGCCTACACCCCCGCCGACAGGGAGGAGTCCTGCGTGTAGCGCTTGCGCAGCTCGCCCTTGACCAGCTTCCCGGTCGCGGTCCGCGGGAGCTCGTCGGTGAAATCGACGCTGCGGGGCGCCTTGTAGCGGGCGATGCTCGCCCTGACGTGCTCGATGAGCTCGTCGGCGAGCGCGTCGGTGCCCTCGTGGCCCTCGGCGAGCTGGACGACCGCCTTCACCTGTTCCCCCATCTCGCGGTCCGGGATTCCGATGACGGCGACGTCGTAGACCGCGGGGTGCATCGTCATGCAGTTCTCGATCTCCTGCGGGTAGATGTTGACGCCACCGGAAATGATCATGAAGGCCTTGCGGTCGGTGAGGTAGAGGAAGCCGTCCTCGTCGAGGTACCCGACGTCGCCCGTCGTCGTCCAGTTCTCGTGCGCCGGGTGCTGCGCCTCGGCGGTCTTCTCCGCGTCGTGGTGGTACTCGAACGGCCGCTGCGGGCGCTCGAAGTAGATCGTGCCGATCTCGCCGGTGGCGAGCTCGCGGCCGTCGTCGTCGGGGTCGCAGATGTGGATCACACCGAGCTTCGACTGCCCGACCGACCCCGGGTGCTCGAGCCACTCCTGCGGCGAGATCAGCGTGACGCCGTTGGCCTCGGTGGAGGAGTAGTACTCCCAGAGCACCGGGCCCCACCAGTCCATCATCGACGCCTTGACGTCGACCGGGCACGGCGCGGCCGCGTGGATCGCGACCTCCATCGTCGAGACGTCGTAGGAGCTCCGGACCGACTCGCCGAGCTTGAGCATGCGCACGAACATCGTCGGGACCCACTGCGAGTGCGTGACGGCGTGCTCGCTGATGACCCGCAGCGCGTCCTGCGCCTCGAAGCCCGCCGAGAGCACCAGCGTCCCGCCGGTCGCGAGGACCATCCCGCCGAAGCGCAGCGGGGCGGCGTGGTAGGTCGGCGCCGGGGAGTAGTAGACGGTGTGCTCGTCGAAGCGGAAGAGCGGGCCGAAGACGGCCAGCATGGTGTCCCCGGGCTCGTGCACCTGGCGGTCGGGCAGGGCGGGCTGGATGCCCTTCGGGCGGCCGGTGGTGCCCGAGGAGTAGAGCATGTCGACGCCCGCGGGCTGGTCGGCCGGCTCCTCGGTGCTCGCGGCGGCGAGCGCGTCCTCGTAGGAGTCGTGGCCCGCGACGCCGCCGCCGTAGGCGAGCCGGCGACGGATCTTCGGGGTCCGGTCGGCGAGGCCCTCGGCGAGCTCGGCCCTGTCGGCCGAGACGACGAGCACCTCGGCACCGCAGTCGTCGACGATGTAGGCGGCCTCGGCCACCGAGAGGTGGTGGTTCACCGCGGTGATGTAGAGCCCGGAGCGCAGCGCGGCCCAGTAGGTGACGAAGACGTCGGGGCCGTTCGTCGCGATCAGCGCGACGTGGCCGCCGCGCTCCAGTCCCTCGCCGCGCAGCACGTGCGCGAGCCGGATGGACCGCTCCTCGAGCTGGGCGTAGGTGAGCACGTCCCCCGTATCGGCCATCACGACGGCGGGCTTGTCCGGGTTCGTCCTCGCGTGGTTTCCGGGATACACGGCGGTGGTCCTCGCTCCGCTCGCTGGGTCGCTGCCGAAAGCGATGGTTACCCAGACCACTCCCGGCCTACCTCGTCCGGGAGGGTGGGTTCGTGCCCCGTTCGGACTGCCGGGCTCGCGGCGGCCCGAACGGTCCGTCGGGCACCGGAGAAGGTGCCCGACGGCCCGTTCGTCCCCCCCGCCGGGGGCGCTCAGCGG
>JAICLN010000002.1 GCA_025925615.1 Actinomycetospora sp.
AGCGCCGATGGTACTGCGACCGCCAGGTCGTGGGAGAGTAGGACACCGCCGGAACACCCAACCACCCCCACCACACCCCAACAACACACTCAAGCCCCCGAACCCACACCAGGGCCCGGGGGCTTTCGTGCGCCCCAGGGCGGGAATCGAAGGATTCCCCTGGTCGGTGGAACCGGGTGACCCGACAGGCGCTCGTTACAGTGACCGTCGTGTCCCCGTTGTCGTGCCATCCAGCGGACTCCGGACGACCCGCGGAGGCGATCCGATGACGAGTACCCGTGCCGAGACCGGGCCCGAGGCGATGCGCCGTGCGGTCCGCGACCAGGCGGAGGACCCCGAGCTCGGCGAACTCGCGGCCCACTACTTCGATCGCACGCCGCCCGAGGAGCGGGTCGACGACCCGACGGCGGCGCTCGCGATGGTGCGGGCGCACCGCAGCCTCGCCCGCCTCCACGTGCCCGGGCAGCCGGTCACCGCGGTCCTCGGCGCCGGCGCGGAGCTGGGGCCGGGGTCGACGGAGGATCCCGACCGGGTCTTCGTCCTCGTGGTCACCGACGACATGCCGTACCTGATCGACTCGGTGATGGCCGAGCTCGCGCGGACCGGGACGGTCGTGCACCGGGTCGTGCACCCGCTCGTCGTCGTCCGCCGCGACGCACACGGCGCCCTGCAGGAGATCCTCGCGGACGCCGACGCCACCCAGCCGCCGGCGGGCGCCGTCGTCGAGTCGTGGATGAACCTCGAGCTGGAGGCCGACGCGGGGTCGGAGTCCGTGCGCGAGCTCGCCTCCGACCTGCACGAGCGGCTGTCGTCGGTGCTCGCGGACGTGCGCGACGTCGTCGAGGACGCCGAGGCCATGTGCACGAAGGCGCGTGCCCTGTCCGACGAGCTGGAGTCGTCGCCGCCCCCGGTCGCGGAGCACCGCATCGACGACACGGTCGCCCTGCTGCGGTGGTTCGCCGACGGGAACCTCACCTTCCTCGGCTACCGGTACGAGGCCGTCGGCGCCGAGGAGGGCGCGGCCGGAGCCCGGGGGTACGGCATCCTGCGACGGGACAGCGCCGCCGCCCGGGCGCTGACCGCCGGTCCGGACCTCGCCGAGCAGGAGACCCTGGCCCCGGAGGCGCTGGCCGAGGCGGCGGCGCCGGACCGGACCGGGGTGGACGACTCGGCGCTGCTGGTCCTGACGCGGGCGAGCGCCCGCTCGACGGTGCACGAGCCGGTCCACCCCCTCTACGTGGGGGTGCGGGCGTTCGGCGAGGACGGCCGGGTCGTCGGCGAGCACCGGTTCCTCGGCGTGCTGACGGTGGCGGCGCGCAGCAGCGACGTCACCCGCATCCCGGTCGTCTCCCGCCGCGTCCAGGACGTCATCCGCGAGACCCAGCTGCCCGTCGAGTCCTGGTCGGGCCAGCGGATGCTCGAGGTGCTGCAGACCTACCCGCGCGCCGAGCTGCTCTGCACCGACCGCGCGTCGCTGCTCGAGACGGTCACCGGGGTCCTCGCGCTCGCCGAGCGCCGTCGGGTCCGGCTGTTCCTGCGCCGCGACCGGTGGGGCCGCTACTTCTCGGCCATGGTCTACCTGCCCCGGGACCGCTACACCACGGCGACGCGGCTGCGGATGCAGCAACTGCTCCTCGACCGCCTCGAGGGCACCGACATCGAGTACACCGCCCGGGTCACCGAGGACCAGCTCGCGCTCCTGCACGTCACCGTGCACACCGGCCAGCGCGAGCCCGTCCGCCCCGACGTCCCCGCCCTCACCGCGGAGCTCGCGGAGGCCGCGCGCACCTGGACCGACCGCCTCCGGGCCGCGGCCGGCCCGGCCGAACGGGCCGCGCTCGCCGCGGTCGAGGCCGTCGCCGAGCCCTTCAGCCAGGCCTACCAGGAGGACTTCACCCCGGAGCAGGGTCTCGCCGACCTGCTCGTCCTCGACGGTCTCGACGGCCCGGACGACGTCGCCGTCCGGCTCTACCGGCCGCCGGAACCCCTCCGGGACGACGAGGCCGGCGACCGCCGGCTGAAGCTCTTCCTGATCCGTCGGCGGATCACGCTGTCCTCGGTCCTGCCGGTGCTGCGCTCGCTGGGGATCGAGGTCATCGACGAGCGGCCCTACGAGGTCCGGCGCAGCGACGGCGCCGTCGGGTGGATCAACGACTTCGGCCTGCGCCTGGGGCACGCCGGGGGTGCGGCCGCGACCGTCACCGAGGACCTGCGGGCGCGGTTCGCGGACGCGTTCACCGCCGCGTGGCGGGGCCTCGCCGGGACCGACGACTTCAACTCCCTGGTCCTGACCGCCGGCCTCACGTGGCGCCAGACGGCCCTGCTGCGCGCCCTCGCCCGGTACCAGCGCCAGATCGGCAGCCCGTACGGCCAGAGCTACATCACCGACGTCGTCGGGGCGCACGCCGAGGTCGCGGTCGGCCTCGTCCGGCTGTTCGAGGCCCGGTTCGACCCGGACCTCGTGCCGGACCCGACGCGGTACCCGAACGGCCGCGAGGACGTCGTCGCCGAGGTCGACGCCGAGGTGGAGACGGCCATCGACGCCGTCACCGGGCTCGACGCGGACCGGATCCTGCGGGCGATGCTGGGGCTGGTCCGCGCCACGCTGCGGACCACCTTCTTCCTCCGCGACCCCGACGGCGCCCCGCGCGAGTACCTGGCGTTCAAGCTCGACCCGGCGCAGGTCCCCGGCGTGCCCGAGCCGCGCCCGGCGATCGAGACGTTCGTGCACTCCCACCGCGTCGAGGGCGTGCACCTGCGCTTCGGTCCGATCGCCCGGGGTGGTCTGCGCTGGTCGGACCGGCTGCAGGACTACCGCACCGAGATCCTCGGCCTGGTGAAGGCGCAGGCGGTGAAGAACGCCGTCATCGTGCCCGTCGGGGCCAAGGGCGGGTTCGTCGTCAAGCGCCCGCCGGCCCCGACCGGCGACGGGGCCGCCGACCGCGACGCCCAGCGCGCCGAGGGCGTCGCCTGCTACCGCATGTTCATCTCCGGGCTGCTCGACCTGGTCGACGACCGTGCCGGCCACGCCGCGGACTCCTCGGCCCGCACCCCCGACCGCATCGTGCGCTACGACGAGGACGACACCTACCTCGTCGTCGCCGCTGACAAGGGCACGGCGACGTTCTCCGACATCGCGAACGGCGTCGCCAAGGACTACGGCTTCTGGCTCGGGGACGCGTTCGCCTCGGGCGGGTCGGTCGGGTACGACCACAAGGCCATGGGCATCACCGCCCGCGGGGCCTGGGAGTCGGTGCGCCGCCACTTCCGCGAGCTCGGCCGCGACGTCGCGACCGACGAGATCACCGTGGTCGGGGTCGGCGACATGTCCGGCGACGTCTTCGGCAACGGCATGCTGCTCTCCGAGCACCTGCGCATCGTCGCCGCGTTCGACCACCGCCACGTGTTCCTCGATCCCGACCCGGACGCCGCGGTGTCCTTCGCCGAGCGCCGGCGCCTGGCGCAGCTGCCGCGCTCGTCGTGGGCCGACTACGACGAGACCCTGATCAGCACAGGTGGCGGGGTGTACCCGCGCACGCTCAAGCGGATCCCGGTCTCCGACGAGGTCGCCGCCGCCCTCGGGATCGACCCCGAGCCGGCGGGCCTCGACCCGGCCGAGCTGATCCGCGCGATCCTGCGCGCGGAGGTCGACCTGCTCTGGAACGGCGGGCTCGGGACCTCCGTCAAGGCCTCCGACGAGACCCACGCCGACGCGGGTGACAAGGGCAACGACCCGGTCCGCGTCGACGGCGCGCAGCTGCGGGTCGCGGTCGTCGGCGAGGGCGGCAACCTCGGCCTCACCCAGCGCGGCCGTATCGAGTACGCGCGGGCCGGCGGGCGGGTGAACACCGACGCCGTCGACAACTCCGCGGGCGTCGACTGCTCCGACCACGAGGTCAACATCAAGATCCTGCTGGACTCGCTGGTCGAGCGCGGGGAGCTCGCCGCCGAGCGCCGCGACGAGCAGATCGCGGCGACGACCGAGGACGTGGCCGCACTGGTCCTGGCCGACAACGTCGCGCAGAACGACCTCCTCGGTGTCGCCCGGGCCCACGCCGCGGACATGCTCAACGTCCACGAGGCCCTCGTCGTCGACCTGGAGAACCGCGGCGAGATCGACCGGGAGCTCGACGTGCTGCCCGACGCCGCGGGCTTCGCGGCCCGCCGCGAGGCGGGGGAGGGGCTGGCCGGGCCGGAGCTGGCGACCGTCATGGCGCACGTGAAGCTCGACCTCACCGAGTCCCTCGCGGGCGGCGAGCTCCCCGATGCCGAGGTGTTCGCGCGCCGGCTCCCGTCGTACTTCCCGCCGGTGCTGGCCAGCGCCTATCCGGAGGCGGTCGCCGCGCACCCGCTGCGCCGCCGGATCGTCACGACGATGCTCGCCAACGAGGTCGTCGACGGCGGCGGGCTCTCCTACGTGCACCGGCTGGTGGCGGAGGTGTCCGCGACCCCCTCCGACGCCGTCCGCGCCTACCAGGTGGCCACCCGGGTGTTCGGCCTCGACGCCCTGGCCGCCGACCTCGCGCGCGCGACCGCTGCGGGCCTCCCGATCGACGTCGCGGACGCGCTGACGCTCGCCGCGCGCCGCCTGCTCGACCGGGCCTCGCGCTGGCTGCTCACCCACCGCCCGCAGCCGCTGGCCGTGGGTGCGGAGACCCAGCGGTTCTCACGCGGCGTCGCGGCGCTCGACCCGCAGGTGCCCTCGATGCTGCGGGGAGCGGAGGCCGAGGGCCTCGCCGAGCGGGTCGAGGCGATGGTGGAGCGCGGCGCCCCGATCGGGCTCGCCGACCGGGCCGTCGGCGGCCTGTACAGCTTCGGGCTGCTGGACGTCACCGAGATCGCCGAGATCGCCGAGGCCGACCACGGTGGTGAGGCCGAGGACAAGGCGGCCGTCGCGGCGCTCTACTACGCGCTCTCCGACCACCTCGGGCTCGACCAGCTCCTGACCGCCGTCGCCGCGCTCTCCCGCCAGGACCGGTGGGATGCGCTCGCCCGGCTCTCGCTGCGCGACGAGCTGTACTCGTCGCTGCGGGCGGTCACCCTCGACGTGCTCGCCGACACCGACGACACCGAGACCGCCGACGAGAAGATCGCGCACTGGGAGCAGGCCAACGCCTCGCGCCTGACGCGCGCCCGGAGCTCGCTCGCCGACATCGCCCGCTCCGGACGCCGTGACCTCGCCACGGTGTCGGTGGCCGCCCGCCAGATCCGCAGCATGGTCCGATGAGCAAGGTCCGATAGGAGCCCCGTGCCCACGTACGACGTGGACGTCCCCCTGCGCTGGTCCGACCAGGACGCGTACCGGCACGTCAACCACGCCAAGGTCGTCACCCTGCTCGAGGACGCGCGGGCGGGGCTGCTCTTCGACGCGGCGGTGCGCCAGGGGGTCGCGGCCTTCGAGGCCGGCCTGCTCGTCGCCACGGTCGCGGTCGCCTACCGGCGGCCGATCGCGTGGCACCCGCGCGGGGTACGGGCGCGGATGTGGTGCCGGGAGGTGCGCGCGGCGTCGTTCACCGTCGCCTACGAGCTGCTGCTGCCCGAGAACACGGACGACCCCGACGGCGTCGGGTGGGACACGGGCAAGCCCGCCGTCACCGCGGACACCCAGCTCGTCCCGTACGACCTGGTCGCGGAGCGCCCCCGGCGGCTCACGGCGGAGGAGCGCACCTTCCTCGACCACTACGCGGTCTCGTGACCGGCCCGAACGGCTCCGGCGCGGCAGTGTCGGGCGTGCGCCCGCCCGGCGGGCGGCTGACGGTGCCCGACCGGGCCCAGCGCGACGACCTCGCCGAGTTCGTGGGTCGTGCCGTCCGTCTCGACGGGGCGGTCGTCGTGCGGCTGCGGGCGCGGCCGGGGGCCGATGGGGACCCCGCGGCCGTCGAGGCCTGGGCCCCGACCCCGTTCGACGCGCTCGTCACCCGGGCCGCGCCGGGCGAGGTGACGCCGGGCGACGTCACCGTCGTGGGCTCCGACCTGCTCGCCGCGCTCGCCGTCGCGGGCGGGGTCAGCGGCTCGGTGGAGCCCGGCACCCCCGTCGACGACCGGTGGCGGGGCCCGCTGCCCCCGCTGCGCCCCGACCGGCGCTGGCTGGTGGTGGGCGAGGTGCCCGCCGCGGAGCTCGGGGGACTGGCCGAGCGCGGGGTCGCCGCCGCCCGGGCCGGGGACCCGAGCGGGCGCCCGAGCGCGGCCCTGCTCGACCAGGTCGTGCTCACGGTGACCGACGACGACGCCGGGACCGAGGTCCGCGTCCCCATGCGGTGCGTCTTCGCGCTCTCCGGGATGGGCTTCGTCGGCGGCGGCGCCGACCCCGAGGCGACGGTGCGGGTCTCCACCGACGGCGGGTGGCTCCGGCTGGACACGCACGGCGGCGCGGTGGTCCGCCGCCGCCGGGCCCAACTGCCGTGGGCCTGACGGCCTCCCAATGAGACCAGCACGCCGATAGGGCGTCAGCGCAACGTGGAGCGCAGGAAGTCCAGCGTCGCGTTCCAGGCGATCGCGGCCTGCTCGGGGTCATAGGTGCCCATGTGGTCCTCGTCGTTGAAGAAGGCGTGGCCCGCGGGGTAGAGCCGGAAGTCGGGGCGGCGCCCGGACTCGGCCTCGATGCGGTCCGCGAGCGCCTTCACCGCGTCCGGCGTCGCCATGGTGTCCTGCTCGCCGAAGTGCCCCAGCAGCGGTGCGGAGAGGTTCGCGAAGCTCGGGTAGTCCTCGCCGAGCACCCCGTAGAACGGCACCGCGGCGCCGATCTTGTCGCCCTGCTGCGCGGCCAGGACCAGCACGAACCCGCCGCCCATGCAGAACCCGACGGCCCCGACCGTGTTCCCGACGACCGCCTCGTGGCCGAGCAGGTGGTCGACGGCGCCGCCGAGGTCGGTGGCGGCCCGGTCGACCGGCAGCTCCTGCATCAGCTGCCCGGCCTCGTCGGCGTCGTGGGTGGTGGTGCCGCCGTAGAGGTCGGGGGCCAGCGCGACGAAGCCCTCCGCGGCGAGCCGGTTGGCCACGTCCGCGATGTGCGACGTCAGGCCCCACCACTCCTGGATGACGACCACGCCGGGCCCCGAGCCGGACTCGGGCAGCGCGAGGTAGCCGTGCGCGGTGCCGCCATTGCTCGGGAAGGTGACATTCTGGAGGGGGTTGTCGGCCATGGCCCGCATCAGATCAGGCCGCACCCCGACCCGCGCGCCGAGGACGGCTGAGGGAGCGCGAGGGACGAGCGCTTGCTCAGCGTCGTCTTGGCGCGGCTAAAAGGCCTTGTTCATCATGCTCATCGCCGCCATCTCCATGTACTCCCAGATCCGGCGGTGCCGCTCGGGCTCGAGGCCGGCCTCGTCGATGGCCACCCGCATGCAGCGCAGCCACGCGTCGCGCTCCAGCGGGCCGATGGCGAACGGCGCGTGCCGCATCCGCAGCCGCGGGTGGCCACGCTGCTCGGAGTAGGTCTGCGGGCCGCCCCAGTACTGCTCGAGGAACATCCGGAGCCGGTCCTCGGCGGGCCCGAGGTCCTCCTCGGGGTAGAGCGGGCGCAGCACCGGGTCGTCGGCGACCTGCTCGTAGAACCGGTGGACGATCTGCGCGAACGTCTCGTGGCCGCCGACCGCGTCGTAGAAGGTCTGGGGACTGCTCACACCGACCACCGTCTCACGTCAGCGTCCGCCGCCGACGGCGCCGAACGGGATGGGGGCGGGGACCCCCGCCTCGTCGAGGGCGGACTTCACCGCGCCGGCCACGGCGCGCTGCACCGCCCACTGCTCCCCGGGCCGGGTGCGCACCGTGAGGCGGAGCAGGATCCCCTCCGCGGTGACCGACTGGACGCCGAGCACGTCCGGCGGGGCGAGGACCTTCGCCGCGATGCCCGGCTCGGTGCACTCCTCGGCGGCGGCGGTCCGGGCGACCTCGGAGGTCTCGTCGACGTCGGCCGAGTGCCCGACCGGGATGTCGATCACCGCGACCGAGTAGCCCTGGCTGGAGTTGCCGACGCGCAGCACCTCGCCGTTGCGGACGTACCAGACCGTCCCGGCGATGTCCCGCAGCGTCGTGACCCGCAGCCCGACGGCCTCGACGGTGCCGCTGGCCTCGCCCAGGTCCACGACGTCCCCGACGCCGTACTGGTCCTCGAGCATCATGAAGATCCCGGAGAGGAAGTCCCGGACGAGGTTCTGCGCGCCGAAGCCGATCGCGACGCCGACGATGCCGGCCGAGGCGATGATCGGGGCCAGGTTGACCCCGAACTCGCCGAGGACCAGGACGAACGCCACCCCGTAGATCAGCAGCGTGGTGAACGACCGCAGCACCGACCCGATCGTCGCCGCCCGCTGGGAGCGTCGTTCCACGATCTGCGGGGCGGCCTCGCGCAGGCTCGCCGCGGCGCGGTCGCGCAGCGGGCGCAGGATCTTCGGCACCCGCCCGGCGTTGGCGCCGCTCGTCAGCCGCTTGATGCCGCGGTGCACCGCGAAGCGCAGGACCAGGGCGACGACCACGATGATCGCCACCGTGATCGCGTGCTGCGTGATCGAGTCGGCCGACCGCGAGAGCCAGCCCGCGTGCGTGACCTGGAAGACCCGGGCGCACAGCGACCCGGCGTCGGTCGCGCAGGCGGGGGTGTCGATCGGCACCGACGGCAGGACCGTCGTCGTCTCGGCGACGGGCGGCGCCGTCGTCGTGGGGGTGGGCGGCGTGGGCAGCGGGACCTGCGCGGAGACGCCCCAGCCGGCGGCGGTCAGCACGGGCGATCACGATACGGAGCGACCCCGACGCCGTGGTGCGCAGGTGCGCCCGCCGGGTGCGGGCCCGGGAACGGCGAGGTGAACCCTGTCGTATCACGGGTGCACAACGGCCCGTGATGTGGTCGACTGTGCTCACTCTCGGTGGGAGGTGGTCGTGTGCCCGAACGACAACCCAGGACCGTGACGCCGCTGGTCAGCGGGGTCGTGCCGGGTGGGGGCCGTGAGCCCGCCGCCCGACCGGTCGTGGCGATCCCGATCGCCGCCCCCGCCCCCGTCCCCCTCGGTCCGCCCCGCGCCGTCGAAGTGGGCGCCGACGTCACGGTCACCGTCCGGACGGAGCCGCCCGCGCCCGCCTGGGGCCGCCGCCGGGTCCTGCTCCTCAACGCGACCTACGAGCCCCTCACCGCGCTCCCGCTGCGCCGCGCGATCGTCCTGCTGGTCTGCGGCAAGGCCGACGTCGTGCACGGCGACACCTCCGGGCTGGTGCTGCACTCCGCCACCGGCTCCGTCGACGTCCCGTCCGTGATCCGGCTGCGGGTCTTCGTGCGGGTGCCCTACCGGGCCCGCGTCCCGCTCACCCGGGCCGCCCTCATGCACCGCGACCGTTTCCGCTGCGCCTACTGCTCCGGCAAGGCCGAGACCATCGACCACGTGGTACCGCGCAGCCGCGGCGGGACGCACACCTGGGAGAACTGCGTCGCCTGCTGCGCGCGCTGCAACCACAAGAAGGCCGACAAGCTGCTCGCCGAACTGGGCTGGCCGCTGCGCACGATGCCGACCGCGCCGCGTGGCCGGCACTGGCGCCTGCTGGCCGGGCTGGTCGACGCGGATCCGCAGTGGCTGCCCTACCTGGGGGAGACCGCGGCCTGACCCGTCGGCGTCCGACCCGAGCCGTCTGACACAGCGGTCCGCGCGGGGCATGATCACGGCCCGTGAGCGATCTGCACGAGCTGACCGCGCTGGAGACCGCCGCGGCGGTCCGTCGTGGGGACATCCGCGTCCTCGACGTCGTCGACCACGCCCTGGACCGCGCGGAGACGGTCGGTGCGCGCCTCGGCGCGTTCGCGGTCGTCACCGGTGAGCGGGCCCGCGACGCCGCCCGGGGGATCGACGCGGCCCTCGCCCGGGACGAGGTCTCCGGGCCGCTGGTGGGGGTCCCGACGGCGATCAAGGACCTGACGGCGACGGCGGGCGTGCCGACCGGCCGCGGGTCGGTGGCGACGCGCGGCCGGGTGCCGGAGGTCGACGACGACCTCGTCGGGCTCCTGCGCGCGGCCGGCACCGTCAGCATCGGGAAGACGGCGGTGCCGGAGTTCGGGCTGCCCTGCTACACCGAGCCGGCCGGGTCGCCGCCCGCGGTCACGCCGTGGGATCCATCGCGGTCGGCCGGGGGTTCCTCGGGCGGCGCGGCCGCCGCGGTCGCCGGCGGGGTGCTGCCCGTCGCGCAGGGCTCCGACGGCGGCGGCTCGATCCGGATCCCGGCCTCGGTGTGCGGACTCGTCGGGATCAAGACGACGCGGGGACGGGTGCCCGCCGGACCTGCCGGAGGCGACCCGGCAGGGCTCTCCGTGCCGGGTCCCCTCGCCCGGACGGTCGCCGACGCCGCGGCGCTGCTCGACGCCCTCTGCGGGGGCCGGACGTGGCCCGGGGAGCCGTTCGTGCCCGACGCGCCGCCCGTCGGGGGCTACCTCGGCGTCGCGGACGCGGGCCCCGGGCCCCGGCGGCGGATCGGGCTCTCGACGACCCCGCCGTTCGGGGACCTGTCGGCCCTCCTGGGGCCGACGTCGACACCCGCCGTCGTGGACCCGGTCTGTGTCGCGGCCGCCGAGGACACCGCCGACCTGCTCGCGTCGCTGGGGCACGTCGTCGAGCCGGTCGACGTCCGGCTGTCCGAGGAGGCGATCGCGGCCTTCCTGACGCTGTGGGCGGTGCTGTCCCTCGGCGACCCGGTGGCGCCCGAGGACGAGGAGCGTCTGCAGCCGCTGACCCGGCTGCTCCGCTGGCGGGGCCGGGAGGTCGGATCGACGGCGGCGCTGGGCGCGCTGCACGTCGCGCAGGTGGAGACCCGGCGGATCGTCGCGGCCCGCGCGGGGCTGGACGCGGTGCTGACGCCGTCGGTGGCGCTGCCGCCCCGCCCGGTCGGCTGGTTCTCCGCCGACGGGCCCGAGACCGACTTCGCGCGCCAGGTCGCCTTCACCCCGTGGACGGCGATCGCCAACATGACCGGTGAGCCGGCGATCGGGCTGCCGCTCGGGTGGCCGGAGGTGGACGGCACGACGCTGCCGGTGGGCGTCACGCTGCGGGGCCGGCGCGGCGAGGAGGCGGTGCTCGTCGCGCTCGGGGCGGAGCTGGAAGCGGCCCGACCGTGGGCCGGACGGCGCCCTCCGGTGTGGTGAACCGAGGTCGCAGGGCCTACGACGGGACGTAGCAGTGGGCTTTCCACTACGGTTCGCCCCGTGAGACCGATCGAGACGATCCTGATCTACGGGGTGATCCCGCTCGTCGTCCTGCTGCTCCTGTTCGCGGCCACCATGGTGCGCCCGTCCGGGCGCAAGGCGGCGCGCTACCGGGTCGGCGACGACTGGCCCCACGAGCCGCTGTGGTGGATCGGCAACCCCAAGGGCACCGGCCTGCCCGAGCCGACCGTCGACGCCGTCGGCACCACCGCGACCCGCACCGCCCGAGGAGGCGCACGTGGCACCTGGTGAGACCAAGGGCGAGCTGGCGCGCCCGCAGGCGGGCCCGGGGGAGACCCCCTCGATCACCGGGGCGGGACTCGCGGAGGAGGCCGTCTCCGGCCACTCGCGCATCCCGACCGCGTCGGGGCGGATCTCGGAGGCGACCGAGATCGTCGACGAGGACGAGAAGGTCCCGTTCTCCTCGTCCCAGCTGGCCCGCATCGACGAGGCCCTCACCCGGACCTCGGCCGAGACGGGACTGCTGTTCACGCTCTGGGTCGGGGCACTGGGTGCCCGCACCCGCGAGCGCGCCGAGGAACTGCACGCCACGCTCGGGGACTCGGCCGCCGACGCGGTGCTCGTCGCGGTGTCGCCGGGCGAGCGGGTGGTCGAGGTCGTCACCGGCGAGGAGTCGGTGCGGCGGATCGACGACCACGGCGCGAAGATCGCCGTCGGGTCGATGGTCTCGCGGTTCACCGAGGGCGACCTGGTCGGTGGGATCGTCGAGGGCCTGCGCGTGCTCGGCGACCACGCCGGCAGCAAGCACTAGGTGGCCTTCGGCCTTGTGAGCACTTTCCGGGGCTATAGCCCCGGAAAGTGCTCACGAGCCCGGAGGGCACCTACCCGCGGTCGAACTCTCGTGCCGCGAGGGCCCGCACGATGCCCGCGCGCCCCTCGGTGACGAGCCGGCGAAGCGCGGCCGGGTGCTCGTCGGCGAGCCAGCGGTCGGCCGCGTCCACCGTCGCCTGCTCCACCGCCCACGACGGGAAGAGGCCCTGCACCATCGGCTGCGCCTGCTCGGAGGAGCGCCGGCCCCAGACCTCGTCCACCGCGGCGAAGTACTTCTCGGTGTAGGCGGCCAGCAGCGCGCCCTGCGACGGGTGCGAGAAGCCCATGATGATCGTCATGTTGATCGCGTTGGGCAGCGAGTCGTCGTTGACCGCGCGGTCCCACGCCGTCGCCTTGGCCTCCGGCGTCGGGACCAGCGCCCGCGCCCGCTCGGCCATCCGCAGCCCCGTCGCGGTGTTGTCCCGCGCGAGCTCGGCCTCCACCTCCACCGAACCCACCGCCCCGTGCGCGACGAGGGCGTGCAGCAGCCGCCACCGCAGGTCGGTGTCGACGACGAGGCCCTCCAGCGGCGCCGTGCCCTCGCGCCACCCGGCGATCGCCTCGAGCGCCTCGGGGGTGAGCACCGAGCCGGTGAGGGAGTTGACGAGGGCGAGCTGGTGGTCCGAGCCGGGCTCGGCGCGCCGGGCGAGGTCGAGCAGCGTCGCGACGAACGAGGGCCACCCCTGCGTCACCGCCCACGTCGGCTCGGCGTAGGACGCGAGCGCGGTCTGGGCCTGCAGCAGCAGCCGCTGCACGACGCCGACCTCGGTCTCGGCGGCCAGCCCGTTGAGCACCAGGGTCACGAAGTCGCGGGCCCGCAGCTCGGCCTCGCGGGTCATCTCCCACGCCGCCGACCAGCACATGGTGCGCGGCAGCGGCTCGGCGACGTCCCCGATACGGTCGATCAACGTGGTCAGCGAGCGCTCGTCGAGGCGCATCGTGCAGTAGGTCAGGTCGTCGTCGTTGACCAGCACGAGCGCGCCGGCCTCGACCCCGACCAGCTCGGGCACCTCGGTGCGCTCGCCGGACACGTCGAGCTCGGTGCGGTGACGCCGGACGAGCTTGCCGGAGCTCTGTCCGTCCGCCTCCGGGCTGTCGTCGTAGATCCCGACGGCGATCCGGTGGGTCCGGGTCTCCCCGGCGCCGGGACGGGCGCCGCCTTGGATGACCGCGAAGCTCGCGTACCGCCCGTCGCCGTCGAGGGTGAACGACGGCGAGAGCGAGTTCAGCCCCGTCGTGCGCAGCCACTCCGCGCTCCACCCCGAGAGGTCCCGGCCGGAGGCCTCGGTGAGGGCGCCGAGCAGGTCGTCGAACGTCGCGTTGCCGTAGGCGTGGCGCGAGAAGTACAGCCGCAGGCCGGCGAGGAACTCGTCCTGCCCGACGTAGGAGACGAGCTGCTTGAGCACCGACGCACCCTTGGCGTAGGTGATGCCGTCGAAGTTGACCTCGACGGCCTGCTGGTGGGGGTTGTCGGCGGCGATGGGGTGGGTCGTGGGGTGCGGGTCGTGGCGGTAGGCCCAGGACTTCTCGACGTTCGCGAACGTCGTCCACGCGTTGCGGTACTCGGTGGCCTCGGACTGGCTGACGACGCTCGCCCAGGTCGCGAACGACTCGTTGAGCCAGAGGTCGTCCCACCAGCGCATCGTCACGAGGTCGCCGAACCACATGTGCGCCATCTCGTGCAGCACGGTCTCGGCGCGGCGCTCGTAGAGGTAGCGGGTGACGCGGCTGCGGAAGACGTAGTCCTCGAGGAAGGTGACCGCGCCGACGTTCTCCATCGCACCCGCGTTGAACTCCGGGACGAAGAGCTGGTCGTACTTGGTGAAGGGGTACGCCACGCCGAAGTTGCGGTGGTAGAAGCCGAAGCCCTGCTTGGTCTCGGTGAACAGCCGGTCGGCGTCCATGTGCTCGGCGAGGCTGGCGCGGCAGTAGATGCCCAGCGGGATCGTGCCGTGCTCGTCGGAGTACTCGTCGGTCCACTTCGCGTACGGGCCGGCGATGAGCGCGACGAGGTAGGTCGAGATGCGGACCGTGGTCGCGAAGGCGTGGTGCACGGCGCCGGACTCGAGGGTCGTCGCCGTGTCCTTCGCACCGTTCGAGATCACCTCCCAGCTCGGTGCGGCGAGCGCGGTGAGGGTGATCGTCGCCTTGAGGTCGGGCTGGTCGAAGCAGGCGAACATCCGCTTGGCGTCCGCGGTCTCGAACTGGCTGTAGAGGTAGACGCCGCCGTCGACGGGGTCGACGAAGCGGTGCAGTCCCTCGCCGGTGTTCATGTAGCGGCAGTCGGCGTCGACGAGGAGCTCGTTCTCGGCAGCGAGGTCGGGCAGCGCGAGCCCCTTCTCCTCGTCGTAGCCGGAGACGTCGAGCGCGACGCCGTTCAGGGTGGCGCTGCGCACGCCCGCCGCGACGATGTCGATCCAGCTCGCGGCACCGGGGGAGGTGCAGCGGAACCGCACCGTCGTCGTCGAGCGGAACGTCCTCTCGCCCGGCCCCGCGGCGCCGTCGGTCAGGTCCAGCGCGACCGTGTAGGAGTCGACGTCGAGCATCTCGGCGCGCGTGCGTGCGTCGGCCCGGGTGAGGTTGGGAGCAGCCACGGGCCTCACCCTATCCAGGGCGGGAACACGGTTGCCGCTTCCACTGTTCGCCCGGGTACAGACCCGTTGTTCGAGGGAAGCCTGGTGTCATGACCGCTGCTGGTGACAAGACCCGTGTCGACTTCTGGTTCGACCCGCTGTGTCCGTTCGCGTGGATCACCTCGCGGTGGATCCTCGAGGTGGAGAAGGTCCGCGACATCGATCTGGCCTGGCACGTGATGAGCCTCTCGGTGCTCAACTCGGGCCGGGACCTCGACGAGAAGTACCAGTCGATGATGGACGAGGGCTGGAAGCCCGTGCGCGTGTGCATCGCCGCGGCGCAGAAGCACGGTGACGAGATCCTCGCGCCGCTCTACACCGCCATGGGCACGAAGATCCACAACGAGGGCAACAAGGACTTCGACGACGTCATCGCGAAGTCGTTGGACGAGGTCGGGCTCGAGGCGGAGCTCGCCAAGGCCGCCACCTCGACCGACTACGACGACGCGCTCAAGAAGTCGCACCACGAGGGCATGGACCCGGTGGGCATGGACGTCGGCACCCCGACCATCCACGTCGACGGCTCCGCCTACTTCGGCCCGGTCATGACCCGCATCCCGCGCGGCGAGAAGGCCGGCGAGATCTTCGACGGCGCCAAGCTGCTCGCGGGCTACGAGTACTTCTACGAGCTCAAGCGCACCCGCGACACCGAGCTCAAGTTCGACTGACGTCCCGTGCGTGCCCTATCGGCGTGCTGTGTCCCTGTCGTGTCCAGACACGGGAACGCACGCACAAGCGCAGAGCGCGAACGCGGCGACGGCGAGGCCGTGCGCCACCCCGTCGACGAGGAAGACCTGCGGGGCGAGCGGCACCAGCAACGTGGCGGTGGGCACGGTCCCGACGGCGAGGGCGGCCACCGCCGCCGTCGGGCGCGCGGGGAGCAGCACCGCCGCGAGGAGCCCGAGGGCGAGCCCCAGCCCCGGGAGCGCGAGCAGGAACGACGCCCCCGGCACGACGACCGCCGTCGCCACCCCGAGCGCCACGAGCACCGTCGCCGCCCCGGCCCCCGTCGCGACGGATCCGTACCGCCGCCGCAGCGGCAGCGCCCAGACCAGCACGACGAGGACCGCCAGCACGATGTCCGCGACCTCGTACGGCGTGAGCCGGCGCGAGGAGGGCCCGGCGTCGGACCCCGCGACCGCCCCGAGCGCTGCACCCAGACCCAGCGCGACGACCAGCGTCACCAGGGCCGTGAGGGCCGCGACCACCGCCCCGCGGACGCGCAGCTGCCCCCGCCGGCGCCCCAGCACGATCGCCCCGACCAGCACCAGCGCCGCCAGGACGGCGATCGGCACCGCCCACGCCTGCGGGTAGGTGACGAAGGCGCCGAGGAACCGGAACCACACCGCGTCGGCCTGCGGCGCCAGCCCGCTCGCGGTCGGGTCGAGCGGGCGCAGGTCGGCGTCCCCGAGCGCCCGGATGAGGGCGAGCATCGTCGAGCCCTGGTTCTGCACGCTCGCCGCGCTCAGCGCCGCCGGGGTGTCGCCCGCGGTGTGGTACTCGCTCGGGCGCTCGATGAACGCGGAGTCGATCCCGGGCCGGCCGGCCGCGAGGACCGCGGAGAGGTCGGTGTCGTTCGGGAGCAGGCGGTAGACCGCGACGAGCGAGGAGTCACCCCGCGGGTGCGGGACGGCGTCGGCGATGACCCGGACGAGTCCGGCGTTCCCGGGCGAGGTCTGGAAGATCAGCGACGGCCCGGCCACGCCGCGGGCCTCGTGGTTGAGCACGACGGTCGGCCGGTCGGGGGGCAGGTCGTCGCGCACCCAGGCCCGGGCTCCCAGCAGGCCCGCTTCCTCGCCGTCGGTCAGCAGCACCTCGACGTCGTCGCGCAACGGCGGGCCGGCCCGCAGCGCGCGCACGGTCTCGAGGATCGCCGCCACCGACGAGACGTCGTCCGCCGCGCCGGGGCCGGCCGGGACCGAGTCGGTGTGCGCGGCGAGCACGACGGTGCCGGTGGGTGCGGTGCCGGGGAGGGTCGCGACGACGTTGCCGACGGCCACCCCGTCGACGACGGCGGTCTCCACGCGGGCGGACAGGCCGAGGGCCCGCAGCCGGGCGACGACGTCGTCATGGACCAAGGCCGCCGCGGGGCTGCCGACGGGGTGGGGTCCGCGGGCGAGGTCCGCGACGATCGGCAGCGCGCGCTCGGCGCTGAACTCCGTGGCCGGCGCGCCGGCCGGGACCGGTGCGGGCGGCCGGTCCGACCAGAGGGCGAGGGCGGCGACGACGGCGAGCAGCACGAGGGCGACCACACGTGCCGGCACGACGACCTCCCCGGGGCTCCGGGTCAGTGTGCCGCCGCGGGTCGGTCAGCCCGCCGCGCCCTGCTCCTCCACCAGCGTCTTGATGGTGTCCAGGGTGGCGTCGAGGCCGTTCTGGACCTCGTGGTCGCCGGGCTCGACGCGCGTGGTGTGCAGGTGCACCTCGACCGTCGCGCCACGCTCGTGGGGCCGGACGTCGAGGTCGCCGTGGTAGTTGCTCGAGCCCTCCGCGCCCCAGGACAGGTGCTGGGCGTCCCGGTCGACCTCGAACCACGCCTCGCCCTCGACGTGGGAGCCGTCGGGCAGCTCGGCCGAGGTGTGCACCGCGTTGCCCTCCGCCGGCTCGGCGGTCTTCATCCGGGCGAAGTAGCGCGGGAGGTTGCCCACGTCGGAGAGGAAGGCGAAGAGGTCGTCGGGCGAGGCGTCGACCGTGGTGGTGGAGCTGAAGTCAGCCATCCGAGGGGCTGCCCCGTGTCCGTCGGGACCAACCCGCTGCCTCGGCGGGGACCCGGGCACGTCCGGCAGAGTGGGGGCGACGACGCACCACGGCGGAGGTAAGGCGATGACGGCCAGCACGGACACGCTCACCCAGCACTGGATCGACGGCGAGGCGGTGGGCGGCTCCGGCTCGATCGCGGTCGTGAACCCGGCGACGGGCGCGACGATCGCGGAGGTCCCCCGCGGGGGGAGCGTGGAGATCGACGCCGCCGTGCTCGCGGCGCGCCACGCGTTCCCGGCGTGGTCGGCGACCCCGGTGGCCGACCGGGCGGCCGCCGTGCTGCGCATCCGTGAGGGGCTCAAGGCGCGGCACGAGGAACTCGCGCAGTCGATCACCGCGGAGATGGGCTCACCGATCACCTTCGCGCGCACCGTCCAGCTCGGGATGCCGATGGCGACGTCCAAGGGCGTGGCCGGGCTCGCGGAGGACTTCGCCTGGAGCGAGGAGATCGGCAACTCGTTGGTCGTGCGCGAGCCGGTCGGCGTCGTCGGCGCGATCACGCCGTGGAACTACCCGCTGCACCAGGTCGTCGCCAAGCTCGCGCCGGCCCTCGTCGCGGGCTGCACGGTCGTGCTCAAGCCCTCCGAGGTGGCGCCCCTGACGGCCGGTGCGCTCGCGGCGATCAGCGCCGAGGCGGGGCAGCCGGCCGGGGTGTTCAACGTCGTGCACGGCACCGGTCCCGAGGCCGGCGAGGCGCTCGCCGCGCACCCCGGCGTCGACATGGTGTCGTTCACGGGGTCGGTGGCGGCCGGGCGACGCGTGCAGGAGGTCGCCGCGGGCACCGTCAAGCGCGTGGCCCTCGAGCTCGGCGGCAAGTCCGCGAACATCGTGCTCGACGACGCCGACCTGGCGAAGGCCGTGAAGGTCGGGCTCGGCAACTGCTTCATCAACGGTGGGCAGACCTGCACCGCGTGGACGCGGCTGCTGGTGCCCGAGTCGCTGCACGACGAGGTCGTCGAGATGGCGGTCTCGGCCGCGGCGAAGTACACCGTCGGCGACCCCACCGACGACGCCACGCGCATCGGCCCGATGTCCTCGGCGACCCAGCGCGACCGGGTGGCGTCCTACATCGCCCGCGGTGTCGAGGAGGGCGCGGAGCTCGCGGTGGGCGGACCGGGGGCGCCCGAGGGCGTGCCGTCCGACGGCGCCTACGTGCGGCCGACGATCTTCTCCGGGGTGCGTCCCGACATGGTGATCGCCCAGGAGGAGATCTTCGGCCCGGTGCTGTCGGTGATGCCCTACGGCGACGTCGACGAGGCGGTCGAGATCGCGAACGCGACGATCTACGGGCTCGCCGGCGCGGTGTTCGCCGGGTCGCAGGAACGCGGCATCGAGGTCGCGCGCCGGATGCGGACCGGTCAGGTCGACGTCAACGGCGGGGCGTTCAACCCGTTGGCGCCGTTCGGGGGCTACAAGCAGTCCGGGACCGGTCGGGAGCTGGGCCGCTACGGGCTCGAGGAGTTCCTCGAGATCAAGTCGATCCAGCTGTAGGTGCACGGAGCGCACCTGACTTCTCCCAAACCGCACCCACGGTGTGAGGGCCGCGTCTAGCGTCCGCTCGCGTATCGGGTCCCGACCCCTGGGCCCGGCGCGACCGGGGAGTGCGGATGACGCGGACGGCGCGGGGCGGGCGACCGCGAGCGCTGCTCGTCGCGCTGTTCGCGGTCGTCGTGCTCGTGCTCGGGGTGGGGCTGCCGCTCGGGGCGGCCGGGGTGGTGCGGACCGCGGCGGCGCGGGCCGCGACGGCCGTCGGGGACGTCCTGTTGGTCAAGAACGAGACCGACGACGGGGACTCGTCGGACTCCGGCAAGGACGGCGCGAGCGGCAAGGGCGCCGAGAAGAGCGACTCGGGGAAGAAGGACCAGGACAAGGGCAAGGACGCTGCGAAGAAGGACGCCGCGAAGAAGGACGCCGGCAAGGCCGGGGGCGACCAGTTCGAGGGCCGGGACGAGATCGGCGAGGCGTCGGCGAACGAGTACGTCGCGATCGGGAACCTGGCGCCGAAGGGCAACATCCTCGCCGGCGGCGACTTCTCCGGCGGCAGCTACTCCTTCACCTGCTCGCTGTCCGACCACAAGAACTCCGACAACCCGATCATCGCCCCGGGCAAGCGCAACGGCGCCCAGCACGTGCACGACTACGCGGGCAACGACAGCACCAACGCCGCGTCGAACCTGCAGGTCCTCAAGGAGTCGAGCACCACCTGCACGAACGGTGACCAGTCGCCGATCTTCTGGCCGGTGCTGCGCGACCTGCGGGGTGTGGGCCCCGACGTCGGGCAGGACGGCGGGAGCCTCGACGGCAACGTCGGGTCGTACGTCGAGCCGACGTCGGTCGACTACACCTTCCACGGGCACGGCACCCGGACCATGGAGGCGATGCCGGTGAACATGACCATGGTCACCGGGTCGGCGAAGGCGGGAACGGCCGACGGCAAGGGCGCCAACGCGAAATACACGTGCTCCGGCTTCGGGAACCGGATGACCGACCGGTACCCGGTCTGCCCGCAGGGCTCGGAGATGCAGCGCGTCTTCGACTTCCCGAGCTGTTGGAACGGCAAGGACCTCGACTCGGAGGACCACACCGAGCACCTGACCTACCCGGACGAGTCGGGGGAGTGCTCGGGCGACGACGTCCCGGTGCCGGCCCTGCGGATCACGGTGAGCTACGACGCGCCCGCCGGGCGGGGGTTCGCGATCGACAGCTTCCCGGAGCAGCAGCACGACCCGGTGACCGACCACGCGCTGCTCGAGTACCTGTCCACGAAGAGCCGGGCCGAGGCCGGCGCCGAGTGCATCAACGCTGCCCGCCGCTGCGCTCAGGGCAGCGAGGACGACGCCTCGCGGGTGGGCCCGACCGGAGCGAGTGACCAGGTGACGACCTCGAAGAACTTCGCCCACCTGATGGCGACGCACATGCTGGCCCGCGGTGGCGGGGTGCCGATGGGTGGCCCGCGGTGAGGGCCCTGGAGGCGGTGCCGCCGCGGGTGGCGGTGCACCTGGTCCTGGCCGCCCTGCCGCTGCTCTCGATCACCGCCCACGTCGCCGGGCTCGTCCCGATGCACGTCTCGGCGGGCCTGGTCGTCATCCCGACGGCGTTGGTCCTGCTCCTCCTCGGGGTCTTCGATCCGATGCCCGAGGACCGGCTGATCGTCGAGGGGCTGCGCTGGGGCGTCCTCGCGACGGCCGTCTACGACGTGTTCCGCCTCGACACCGTGGCCTTCCTCGGCTGGTGGGGCGACTTCATCCCGACGATGGGCACCTGGCTGATCGACGTCGACCCGTCGCAGCGGGTGCTCGGCGGGGTCGCGGGCTACGTGTGGCGCTACGCCGGCGACGGGGGCGGCCTCGGCGTCGTGTTCCTCGTCCTGGCGGCCTCGACGGGGCTGCGCCGGCTCGGCCCGCGGGTGACGGTCGCCGCGGCGGTGCTCTTCGCCGTCGGACCGACCTGGGGCGGACTGATGATCACAGTGCTCCTGCCCCGCGGCCAGCAGCTGATGTTCCCGCTGACCCCGACGACGGTGACGCTCTCGCTGATCGGGCACGTGATCTTCGGGATCGTGCTGGGTCTGGGCGCCCTGCGTTGCCGGGACCTCGAGGCGCACTGGGCCGGACCGCGGATCGTGGACCTGGAGAAGCTGGCCCGCTGGGGCGAGCTGCCCGACCCGGTGCCGCTCCCCGCGCTCGCGGACGTCCCGGCCTCGGCGCTCCCGCCGAGCTCGCGCCGCGCGGCCCTGCCGTCCGCCTCGTCGGGGGGACGTGCGCTGCCGCGGGGGCGGGTGATCGGCACGGAGGCGGAGCGCCGACCGTGGCTCCGTCCACCGGCGGTGCCCCTGCCGCGGGGCGGGGGTTCCGTGACGGTCGTCGACGTGACGGTCGTCGACGCGACGGTGGTCGCCGGTCTCGACCCGGTCCCGGCGGCACCCGTCGTCGCGACCGGGCTCCGGACCGGCCGCACCGTCACGGGCCCGGCCGGCGGGCCGATCGTCGCCGGGCCCCGCAGCGGACCGATCGCGACCGGGCCCCGCATCGGGCCGACCCCGCTCCCGTGGGGCGCCCGGCCGGCCGCGGACCGCGCCGGCCCGCCCGCGCTCGAGGCCGCCGATTTCGGACTGCGCTCCGCTCGGCGCTGACCTCGGCCCGGTCGTTGATCAGGGGCACGGCAGGCATCGTCCGAGTCCTTGCGGGATGCGTGGTGTGCCCCTCGCGGGGAGTCGGTCGAGGTGTCGGGCCCGCCTGGTCGATCAGGGGTACAGCAGGCATCGTCCGGGCCCTCGCGGGATGCGTGGAGTGCCCCTCGTGCGGGGTCGGTCGGGGTGTCGGGCCCGCCTGGTCGATCAGGGCACGGCAGGCATCGTCCGGGCCCTTGCGGGATGCGCGGTGTGCCCCTCGCCCCGCCGGGACCGGGTCGGCTCCCCGTCGTCACCCGAACGCGAGGGGAAGATTCGGCCGCTCTAGCCGACCGAGGGTTCCCCTCGCGCGGGGGACGGGGGCGCGACCGCCAGCCCGAAGTGCGTCGTCAGCCACTCGGTGACCGCGTGGACGAACGTGCGGCGGTTCTCGAGGCGCTGGATCTCGTGGCCCTCGTCGTCGAAGAGCAGGTAGCGGACGTCGACCCCCGCGTCCTTCGCGCCGTGCACCGCGAGCTCGGCCTCGTGGACCGGGACGTTGGTGTCGTACCGGCCGTGGACCACGAGCAGCGGCGCGCGCAGCCGGTCCATGCGGTGCACCGGGGAGAGCTCCCGGAGCAGGTTGCGATCGTGGATGGGGTGGCCGTACTCGCCGACCGCCGCGTCGGCGATCCACGGCTCGGTGCGCGCGAAGAACGTCTCGAAGTCCGCCATGCCGCAGACGTCGACGCCGACCGCGAAGAGCTCCGGGTGGTTCACCAGCGCGGCGAGGGTCAGGTAGCCGCCGTAGGAGCGACCCATCACGCCCACCCGCGCCGGGTCGGCGATCCCGGTCTCGACGAGGTGCTCGGTGCACGTCGCGACGTCCCGGATCGCGGCGAAGCGCCCCGCGCCGTTGTCGGCGTTGACGAAGGAGCGCCCGAATCCCGAGGAGCCGCGGACGTTCGCCGCGTACACGGCGATGCCCTGGGCGAGCAGCGTCTGGTAGAGCGGGGTGAACACCGGGCGCTCCTGCGCCTCCGGCCCGCCGTGCAGGTAGATCACGGTCGGCAGCGGGCCCACGACGCCGGTCGGGCGGTAGAGCCACCCGGGCAGCGCGAGGCCGTCGGGCGTCGTCACCGTCTCCAGCGTCGGGTGCACCAGCGAGCCCGGCGCCCACACCGGGTCCTCCCGCGGGCAGATCAGCGCCGTGGTCTGCGAGGAGAGCTCGTGGCACCACACCGCGGCGGGCACGTCGGGCGACTGGATTCCCAGGACCAGCGAGTCGCCGTCGTGGCTGAACACCGCGGAGGTGACGACGTCGCCGGGCGGGCCGTAGCGCGCGGGCTTGCCGGTGGCGAGGTCGAGCAGGTCGACCTCGCTGCGCCCGTCGACGTTCCAGACGAGCGCGGCGAGCTCGCCGTCCTCGGTGAGCGCGAACCGCTCGAGCTCGGCGTCCTCGCGCTCGGCCAGCACCTCGGGGTACATCGGCCGCGCGTCGGTCGCGACGTCGACGGCCACCAGCGCCGCCCGCTCCCGCCCGCCGTCGGTGAGGACGAGCATCCGGGTGCCGTCGTCGACGAAGCGCCCGGCGACGACGGACGAGTCGCGCGTGATGGCGACGGAATGCTCCACCGCGCCGGGCGGACCGCCGGGGCCCCGCGCGGCGTCGATCTCGTGCCAGCCCTCGGTCCCGTCGAGGTCGACGATCCCGACGTGGCGCGAGCCGCGCCGACCGCGGCGCAGCAGCACCCGGCGTCGGTCGGGGGAGACGTCGAGGATCTGCAGCGCGTGCCCGGAGCCGAGCCGCTGGCGCTGCTGGGACCCGACGTCGACGAGCCACGCCGTCGTCGTCTCGCTGTCCGACTCGGTGATCGCGACGACCGAGCCGGTGTGGGTCCAGCGGTCCAGCGACACCGCGCCGCGGTCGCCGTCGCCGACGCCCCGGATCGGGCGCAGGTCGGTGCCGTCGGGGCGCACCACGAGCACCGTCGTGCGCTCGCCGCCCTCCGCGGCGGCCTCGACGGCGAGCCATGCGCCGTCGGGGGACCACCGCACCGCCGAGACGAGGTCGGGCCCGGTGTCGAGCGACCACTCCTGTCCGGTCGCGCGGCGGTGCAGGCGCACGACGGGCACCCCGTCGCCGTCCCAGACGAACGCGATCGTCGTGCCGTCGGGCGACGGGCTGGGCGACCAGCAGCGCGTCGCACGGATCCACTCGTCCACCGGCGCTCGACCTCCTCGCCCACGCACGTCCGCCTGCCGGCGGGAACCTATGTCAGCTGATCGCGTGGGCCTGCAGCCACATCTCCAGGAGTGCGACCTGCCACAGCGCGTTCGCCCCGAGGTTGGTCCGGCCGGAGTTGGGGTCGTCGAGCATGGTCGCCACCGCGTCGGGCCGGAAGATGCCGCGCTGCTTCGCCGCCGGGTCGGTGAGCGCGGCCGTGACGCGCTCGAGAACGGGGCCGGAGAGCTGCCGGATCGCCGGGACCGGGAAGTAGCCCTTCTTCCGGTCGATGATCTCGTCGGGGAGGAGGCCCCGCGAGGCCGCCTTGAGCACGCCCTTGCCGCCCTCGGCCATCTTGAGCCCGGGCGGGCAGGCCCCCATGGTCTCGACGAAGTCGTGGTCGAGGAACGGCACGCGCGCCTCGAGCCCCCACGCCATCGTCATGTTGTCGACGCGCTTCACCGGGTCGTCGACGAGCATCACCGTGGTGTCGAGGCACAGCGCGGCGTCGACGGCCTCGTCGGCCCCGCGGCGGGAGAAGTGGTCACGGACGAGCGCGAGCGACGGGTCCTCGCCCAGCATGAACTCGGGAGCGACCAGCTCGCCGATCTCGTCGTGCGGGCGGTCGAAGAAGGCCTGGTGGTACGCGTCCACGGCGCCGTCCCGGCTCATCTGCGCGATCGGCGGGTACCAGTCGTAACCGCCGAGCACCTCGTCGGCGCCCTGGCCGGACTGCACCACCTTGATCGAGCGCGAGACCTCGCGGGAGAGCAGGTAGAACGCGACGACGTCGTGGCTCGTCATCGGCTCGGACATCGCCGCGACCGCTCCGGGCAGGGCCTCGTCGGTGTCGACCTTCGGCACCCGGAACCGGGTGTGGTCGGTGCCGTAGGTCTCGGCGACGAGGTCGGAGTAGTCGAACTCGTCGCCGGACTCGCCGGCCTCGGACTCGAAGCCGATCGAGAAGGTCTTGAGGTCCTTCTGTCCCATCTCGGCGAGGAGGGCCACGACGATCGAGGAGTCGATGCCGCCGGAGAGCAGCACCCCGACGGGGACGTCGGACACCATCCGCCGCTCCACCGCGGTGCGCAGCGACTCCAGCGCGATCTCGGCCCACTCCTCGTCGGAGTGCTGCTCGTCCCCGCGCACGAACTCCGGGGTCCAGTAGGTCCAGTCGCTCGACGACCCGTCGGGCTCGACGGTGCGCACGACGGCGGGTGGGAGCTTGCGGACGCCCGTGAGGATGGTGCGCGGGGCGGGCACGACGGCGTGGAAGCTCATGTAGTGGTGCAGGGCCACGCGGTCGATGTCGGTGTCGACGCCGCCGGGGGCGAGGAGGGCGGGCAGCGACGAGGCGAAGCGCAGCGCGCCCGACACCGGGGCGACGTAGAGCGGCTTGATCCCCAGCCGGTCACGGCCGAGGACGAGCCGGCCGGTGGCGCGGTCGGCGATCGCGAACGCGAACATGCCCTTGAAGTGCTCCACGCAGCGCTGGCCCCAGCGGTGGAACGCCTTGATGATCACCTCGGTGTCCGAGGTCGAGAAGAACCGGTAGCCCTCGCGGCCGAGCTCCTCGCGCAGCTCCGGGTAGTTGTAGACGCACCCGTTGAAGACCGCGGTGAGGCCGAGCTCGGCGTCGACCATCGGCTGGGCGCCGGTCTCGGTGAGGTCGATGATCTTCAGACGCTGGTGGGCGAGGGCGAGCGGGCCGTGCCCGACGACGCCCCAGCCGTCCGGGCCGCGCGGCTCGAGGACCTGCGCCATCGCGAGGACCGCACCCACCTGGGCCGCGTTCCCGTCGAACCGGAACTCGCCGGCGATGCCGCACACGTTCGTCTCCTTCGTCGACGTGTGCGTGCGTTCTCGTGTCCAGACCCGGGAACGTTCACGCACATTCAGTTCTGCACGCCGATAGGGCGTCAGCACAAAATCCAGGTGTCCTTCGAGCCCCCACCGCGCGACGAGTTGACCACGAGGCTGTCGGCGGGCGCGACTCGCGTCAGGGGGGTCGGTAGGACACCGGGCTCCGGGCCGAGGACGACGAAGGCCCGCAGGTCCACCACGCGCGGCGCCAGCTCGGCGCCGGTGAAGGTGGGTGCGTGGAGACCCGGACGGTCTCCTGGGCGACGTAGCTCGCCGGGTTCGCCCGCAGGTCCGCGGCCGCCGCCTCCAGCTCGGCGGTGCCCGCGTTCGGACCGATGACGATCCCGGCCCCGCCGTAGCCGTCGACCGGCTTGAGGACCAGCTCGTCGAGGTGGGCGAGCACGTACGCCTGCTGCTCGGGGTCGGCGCAGAACCAGGTCGTGACGTCGTCGAGCAGCGGCTTCTCGCCGAAGTAGTACTCGGTGAGCGCGCGGACGTGCGGGTAGACGGCCTTGTCGTCGACCAGCCCGTTGCCCGGGGCGTTGGCCATCGCGAACCGGCCGTCGCGCACCGCGGCCTGCAGCGGGTCGCGCAGCGTGCGCCCGTCGGCGTCGAGGGCGGCGAAGAGCTTCTCCTCGTCGATGCGCCGGTAGGCCACGTCGATTCGCCGCCCGGACACGCCGACGGTGATCGTGCCGTCGTCGGTGATCCGCAACCCCGAGGGCTCCAGCAGCGGGACCCCCATCTCCTCGGCGAGCATCGCGTGCTCGAAGTAGGCCGAGTCCTGCGGACCCTCGGTCAGCACGACGAGGCCCGGCTCGTCGCCGGCCGCGGGCGGGGCGCAGGACAGCAGCGCGGCGCGCAGCATTGCGGGGCCCTCGTCGGGGTCGTCGACGCCCTCGGGGGCCTGCAGCTCGGGCAGGACGCTGCGGACCACGCGGCGGTCGGCCATGGCGTAGGCGATGCCCGAGGGGATGCGCAGGTTGTCCTCGAGGACCTTCCAGTGGCCCTCGCCGTCGCAGACCAGGTCGAGGCCCGAGACCAGCGACCGCGTCGCGTCCGCGGGCACCATCGTCGACGCCTCGCCCTCGCCGGGCAGCCAGCGCAGCGCCTGATGCGGCAGGACCCCGTCCCGCAGGCAGGCCCGCTCGCCGTGCAGGTCGTGCAGCAGCGTCTCGAGGGTGCGGGCGCGCTGGACGAGGCCCGCGGAGAGCGCCTCCCAGTCCGGTCGCGTGATCAGGCGCGGGACGAGGTCGAGCGGGAAGAGGCGCTCGGGGTCGTCGGGCTGGGGGAAGAACATCGAGCGCGCCCGCTGCTCGGCGTCGCGTCTCTTCTCGTGGGCGAGCAGCCCGCCGGGGCCGATCCGCTCGAGGTTCGTGACGAGCCAGGCGTAGGTCGGGCGGACGTGCCCGGTCTCGTCGACGGCCTCGTCGTACGACGGCGGCCGGTAGTCGCGGAGCAGGACCGGCGCCGGCCTCGCGGGGGTCGGGAGCTGCTCGACCACCGGCTCGTCGGGCGCCCCGCGGGTCTCCGCGACCAGCATGTCGACGACGCCCTCGAGGCCCCCGCCGCGGTTGGCCCGCCGGCGCTGGCGGGCCGCGGAGCTGCCGCGGGCAAGCGCATCGAGGGCGAGGGCGGAGACCTCGTCCCAGTCGCCCGCGTCCTCGAGGTCGTCGCGCAGGTGGTCGAGCATCAGCCGGATCGCCCGCGACGGCGGTACGAGCTCGCGCCCCGTGACGTCGACGAGGTCGCCCTCGAGGCCGGAGCGGGCCGCACGCCAGCTCGCCGCGCGCAGCAGTTCGGGCCGGTACTGGGGTTGCGGCCGGCCCTGGGTGTGCGCCCGGACGCCGTGCACGACCAACGCGCGGGCGAGGCCGGCCAGGAGCACGACGCCGTCGACGGTGGGGGAGGCGTCGCAGATCCGCACCTCGACGGTCTTCTGGTGCGCCGAGGGACGCATGTCGAAGGAGACCATCTCGGGGTCGGACATCGTCCCGGAACGCACCAGGTCCTCGATCAGGGCGTCGTAGTCGGCGGCGTCGCGCAGCGGGGCGGGCGGGCCGGCGGTGGGCCAGCGGTGCCACGCGAGCGTGCGGGAGCTGGCGTACCCGGTGTCCTCGCCCTTCCAGAACGGGCTGGACGCCGAGAGCGCGAGCAGGACCGGCAGCCACGGAGCGGAGTGCGCCATGACCGCGACGGCGGCGTCGCGGTCCGGGACGTCGACGTGGACCTGCGAGCCGCAGATCTGCTGGGAGAAGGCGAGCATCTGGTACTCGTCGCGCATCCGCTCGTACCGCGGGGAGGCGGTGATGCCGTCGGCGGCGCTGTCGACCAGGGGCACGCTTCCGGTCCCGACGATGCCGAGCCCGCGCTCCCGGGCCATCGTCGAGAGCGTGCTGCGCAGCGACAGGAGATCCGCGCGCAGGTCGGTGAGGCTCGCCGTCGGGTCGGAGTTGGTCTCGATGATGGACGGCTTGAGCTCCGCGGCGAACGCGTCCGCGTCCAGGGCCGCGAGCTCGTCGAGGAGCTCGGGCACCCGCGGCACGGCGCTGCGCGTCCCGAGGTCGACGAGGTGGAACTCCTCCTCGACCCCGAGGACGACGTCCCGGGCGGCGGCGATCCCGTCATCCACCATGGGTGCACGCTAGGGGGGCCGTGTCACGGGCATGTTTCCCGACCGGGGATCCGTGAGCCGTGTGGCGTTCGCGACGAGCCGAGCGTGCTGCGCGGGCACCGACCTGGGACACTCCGCCCTCGTGCGCGTCTACCTCGGCTCCGACCACGCCGGCTTCGAGCTGAAGGCCCACCTGCTGGGCGAGCTCCGCAGCGACGGCCACGAGGTCGTCGACGTGGGCCCGGAGGCCTACGACGCCGACGACGACTACCCGCCCTTCTGCACCGCGACCGGCGAGCGGACCGTCGCCGACCCGGGGAGCCTCGGCGTCGTCATCGGGGGCTCCGGCAACGGCGAGCAGATCGCGGCGAACAAGGTGCGCGGCTGCCGGGCGGCCCTGGCCTGGAGCGTCGAGACCGCGGAGCTCGCCCGGCGGCACAACAACGCGCAGATCGTCGCCGTCGGCGCGCGCATGCACACCCCGGAGGAGGCGACGTCCTTCGTCCGGACGTTCCTGGCGACGGCGTTCGAGGGCGGCCGCCACCAGCGCCGGATCGACATGCTCGACCGGTACGAGCGCGGCGAGCCGATGTGAGCGGCCCACGTGCCTGAAGGGCACACCATCCGCCGCCTCGCGCGCACGCACGGACGGCGCTTCCGGGGCCACGAGGTCGGGGTGAGCTCCCCGCAGGGCCGCTTCACCGCGGGCGCCGAGCTGGTCGACGGGCGGGTGCTGCGCGCGGTCGACGCCCACGGCAAGCACCTCTTCCACGTCTACGAGCCCGACCTCGTCGTCCACGTCCACCTCGGCCTGTACGGGAAGTTCTCGCTGATCCCGATCCCGGAGGACGGCGTCCCGGCGCCGGTCGGGCAGGTCCGGATGCGGATGGTCGGGAGAACCCACTACGCCGACCTGCGCGGGGCGACGGCGTGCGAGGTCCTCACCGAGGGCGAGGTCGCGGCGGTCCACGAGCGCCTGGGCGCCGACCCGCTGCGCCGCGACGCGGACCCGGAGCAGGCCTGGCGACGCGTCTCCCGGTCCCGCTCGCCGATCGCGACGCTGCTCATGGACCAGTCGGTGATCGCCGGGGTCGGCAACGTCTACCGCGCCGAGGTGCTGTTCCGGCACGGGCTCGACCCGCTGACGCCCGGCCGGGCGCTCGGCCGGGAGCGGTTCAACGCGGTGTGGGAGGACCTGGTCGACCTGCTCGCCGACGGGGTTCGGCGTGGCTCGATCGACACCCTGCGCCCGGAGCACGCGGACCTGCGCTGCGACCACCCCGGCCGCCGGCACGACCGCACCTGCGGCCGGCCCGTCTACGTCTACCGGCGCGCGGGGCTGCCGTGCCTGCTGTGCGGCACCGAGGTGGTCCGCCGGACCCACGCGGCCCGCAACCTGTTCTGGTGCCCGACCTGTCAGTCTGCGACGGGATCGGCGGTGCTATAACGAACAGGTCACTCATCCGGGTGACGAGTGAGGGGGGCAGTCGGTGCGTTCCGTGATCCTGCTGCGTTCGCGCCCGGGGCGGCCCTGGTGGCAGCTCACCACCCGCCCGACGACGGCGGCCGTGCTCGGCCTGGTCTCCCTGGCAGCGGTCGGCGTGCAGCTCGCGCTGCTCTCCTCGCCCCCGCCCTGGTACCAGCTCGCGGTGGCGGGGTTCTGGGCGGTCGTCGGCATCGCCTTCCTCGCCTCCGCGGCGGGGACCCGGACACGCCTCCGGCGGGCCGCGGCCGAGGCCCGCCGCCGCGTGCCGGTCGAGGTGATGCCGTTCGTCCCCGTGCCGGTCCGGCCCGCGCGGCCACGGCGGCGGGACGACGCGGCGCGTGAGGACGCCTCCCGCGAGGGCCCCTCCCGCGAGGACCCCTCCCGCAAGGACCCCTCCCGCGAGGACGGCAGAGAGGCGGAGACCGGCGCGCCGACCGACGACCTCGCCGATGCCGTCCGGACCGCCGTCAACCCCGTCGTGACGGCCGTGGTGCCGGCACCCGCCGCCGTGGCGGCACCGGCGACCTCGACGCTGAGCGGCGGGCTCGGCGTGGCCGCCCGCCTCGCCGCGGCGGACCTCGCCCGTCCGTCGGGGCCGACTCCCGGCGCGGGCTCGCGGCCCACCCCGGACCCGGGCGAGCCGACCACGCGGCTGCCGCGCGAGCCCGAGACTCCGGCCCCGTTCGGCTCGAACACGACGCGGAACCGCCACGCGGTGCGGGCCGTCCACTCGGCCGAGTTCGCGGCCCACGCGCTCGAGGAGGAGTCCGAGCGGGTCCGCGCCGA
>JAICLN010000153.1 GCA_025925615.1 Actinomycetospora sp.
CACGTGAGCGGAGCGACGGGAATCGACACCGGGGCGAGCGACGCGACGGGGGAGACGTGACCGACAGCTCCGTCCCGCCCGGGGGGCACCGCTCCGGACGCGGCCCGCGCCGGCGCCCGGGGAAGCCGCACCGCTCCGGGCCGCCCCGGGGGCGTTCCGGCCCGAGCCGCCCGCCGCAGGGCGACCCGGCCCGCGAGGCCGCGCTCGACACGCTGCGCGCGGTCCGCGAGGACGACGCCTACGCCAACCTGGTGCTGCCCAAGCTGCTGCGCGAACGGCGCATCTCCGGGCGCGACGCCGCCCTGGCCACCGACCTCGCCTACGGCGCCTGCCGGGCGCAGGGCCTGCTCGACGCCGTGCTCGGGGCCTGCGTCGACCGCCCGCTCGACCGGCTCGACGGCATCGTCCTCGATGCCCTGCGCCTCGGCGCCCAGCAGCTGCTGCGCACCCGCATCCCGGCCCACGCCGCCGTCGGGGCCACCGTCGAGCTCGTCCGCTCGCGCGCCGGGTCGAAGCCGACCGGCTTCGTCAACGCGGTCCTGCGCCGCGTCGGCGAGCGCGACGAGGCCGGTTGGGTCGACGAGCTCGCCCCGGACCCCACGGCCGACCCGGTCGGGCACCTCGCGTTCGTCCACGCCCACCCGCGGTGGATCGCCGAGGTCTTCGCCGAGGCGCTGCGCCTCGATCCGGCCGACCCCGACGCCGAGCTCGGCGACGCCCTCGCCGCCGACGACGCCCGCCCCGCCGTGCACCTCGCCGCCCGGCCGGGGGAGATCAGCGCCGAGGAGCTCGCCGCGATCACCGGGGGCGACGAGGCGCCCTGGTCGCCCTACGGCGTGCACCTCACCGAGGGCGGCGATCCGGGCGACCTCGAGCCGGTCCGCGAGGGGCTGGCGGTCGTCCAGGACGAGGGCAGCCAGCTCGTCGCGCTGGCCGCCGCCCGCGCCGACGTGGACGGGCGCGACGAGCTCTGGCTCGACCTCTGTGCCGGCCCCGGCGGCAAGGCCGTGATGCTCGGGGCGCTCGCGGCGATCGAGGGCGCGACGGTGGACGCGATCGACCGCGCGCCGCACCGGGCGGCCCTCGTCGAGAAGGCCACCGCGGGGCTGCCGGTGCGCGTGCACGTCGGCGACGCCCGCGAGGTGGCGCTGCCCGAGGCCGCGTACGACCGCGTGCTCGTCGACGCGCCGTGCACCGGGCTCGGGGCGCTGCGCCGCCGGCCCGAGGCGCGGTGGCGGCGCCGGCCCGAGGACGTCGCCGAGCTCGCCGAGCTGCAGCGCAGCCTGCTGGCCCACGCGCTCGAGCGGGTGCGCCCGGGCGGCGTCGTCACCTACGCCACGTGCTCCCCGCACCCCGCCGAGACCGTCGAGGTGGTGCGCGCCGTGGCGGCGGAGACCGGCGCGGAGCTGCTCGACACCGCCGCGCTCCTGCCCGGCGTCCCCGGGACGACGCTCCCGGACGGCCCGGGCGTGCAGCTGTGGCCGCACCGCCACGGCACCGACGCGATGTACTGCGCGACCCTGCGCCGTTCGGGCTGACCCTATCGGCGTGCTGAGTAGGACGTCCGTGAGCGTTCCCGTGCCCAGGCACGGCTTGATCAACACAGCACGCCGATAGGGCACGCACAATGGCCGTAGGCCAGAATGGCGCCCGTGCCCGCCCCCCTCATCGCGCCCAGCATCCTGTCCGCGGACTTCGCGCGGCTGGCCGACGAGGCCCAGGCCGTCGCAGGCGGCCCGGAGGGTGACGGCGCCGACTGGCTGCACATCGACGTCATGGACGCGCACTTCGTGCCCAACCTGACCCTGGGGCTGCCCGTCGTCGAGAGCCTGCTCAAGGCCACCGACATCCCCCTCGACTGTCACCTGATGATCGAGGACCCGGACCGCTGGGCCCCGCCGTACGCGGAGGCGGGCGCCCACAACGTCACCGTCCACGCCGAGGCCGCCAGCGACCCGCGCAAGATCGCGAAGGACCTGCGGGCGGCCGGCGCGAAGGCCGGGCTCTCGGTCAAGCCGAACACCCCGCTCGAGGACTGGCTCGAGGTCCTCCGCGACTACGACACGCTGCTCGTCATGAGCGTCGAGCCCGGCTTCGGGGGCCAGAGCTTCATGCCCGAGGTGCTGGACAAGGTGCGGACCGCCCGACGGCTGGTGGACACCGGGCACCTCACGGTCCTGGTCGAGATCGACGGCGGGATCGGCACGGACACCGTCGAGGCGGCCGCCGAGGCCGGCGTCGACTGCTTCGTCGCGGGCAGCGCGGTCTACGGTGCCGACGACCCGGGTCGGGCGGTCGAGGCCCTGCGCAGGCAGGCCGCGCACGCCTCGCCGCACCGGACGAGCGCCACCCGCGGATGAGGTGGGCACAGTGGCCCGTGTCACCGGACGCGTCACCCTCGGCGACGGCGAGGGCGGGGCTGTCCGAGGATGATGCAGGCAGCGCCCGTGGTTGAGAAGTGGAACAAGGGTGTCGGACGACAGGGGTTGTGCGTGTTCACCGGGATCGTGGAAGAGGTCGGCGAGATCGTCGACGTCACGCCGCTGGACGACTCCGCACGGCTGCGCATCCGGGGCCCGCTGGTGACCTCCGACGCCCGGCCGGGTGACTCGATCGCCGTGAACGGCGTGTGCCTCACCGTCGTCGACCCGGCGAACGGTTCGTTCGGGGTCGACGTCATGGATGAGACGCTCCGCCGGTCCAGCCTGGCCGGCGCGTCACCGGGCACGGCGGTGAACCTCGAACGGGCCCTCGCCGCGAACGCGCGCCTGGGCGGGCACATCGTGCAGGGCCACGTCGACGGCACGGCCACCGTCGCGGCCCGGGAGCCCTCGGAGCACTGGACGGCCGTCCGCTTCACCACCCCGCGCGAGACCGGCGGCGGGGTGGGTCTGGCCCGCTACGTCGTGGAGAAGGGGTCGATCGCGGTGGACGGCGTCAGTCTGACCGTCACCGGGGTCGACGACGACGGGTTCTCGGTCGGGCTGATCCCCACGACCCTCGCCGAGACCACCCTGGGATCACGGGAGGTCGGGGCGACGGTGAACCTCGAGGTCGACGTCCTGGCGAAGTACGTGGAGCGTCTGCTCGGTGCGGGCACCGCGACGGCAGGAGCGGAGAGGTGATGCACGTGGACGGCTTCGAGCACATCGAGCACGCGATCGCCGAGATCGCGGCGGGCAAGGCCGTCGTCGTGGTCGACGACGAGGACCGCGAGAACGAGGGCGACCTCATCTTCGCCGCCGAGAAGGCGACGCCGGAGCTCGTCTCCTTCATGATCCGCTACACGTCGGGCTACATCTGCGTGCCGCTCACGGCCGAGACGTGCGACCGCCTCGACCTGCCGCCGGCGCACTCGATCAACCAGGACCGGCACGGCACCGCGTACACGGTCTCGGTAGACGCCCGCGAGGGCGTCGGCACCGGCATCTCGGGCACCGACCGGGCCCGGACGATCCAGGTGCTCTCGGACCCGGCGTCGGCCGCGACCGACCTCTCCCGCCCCGGCCACGTCGTCCCGCTGCGCGCCCGCGACGGCGGCGTCCTGCGCCGCCCGGGCCACACCGAGGCCGCCGTCGACCTCGCGCGCCTCGCGGGCCTGGAGCCCGCCGGCGCGATCTGCGAGATCGTCTCGCAGAAGGAGGACGGCGAGATGGCCCGCTACGAGGAGCTCGCGGTCTTCGCCGACGAGCACGACCTCGCGATCATCACGATCAAGGACCTCATCGCCTACCGGCGGCGCTCCGAGAAGCAGGTCGCCCAGGTCGCGCACGCCGACATCCCCACCGACCACGGGGTCTTCACCGCGTACGGCTACGACTCGCTGCTCGACGGCATCGAGCACATCGCGATGGTGTACGGCGACATCGGCGACGGCGAGGACGTGCTGGTCCGGGTGCACTCGGAGTGCCTCACCGGCGACGTCCTGCGCTCCCGGCGCTGCGACTGCGGGCCCCAGCTCGACGCCGCCATGGAGGCGGTCGCCCACGAGGGCCGAGGGGTGGTGCTCTACGTGCGCGGCCACGAGGGCCGGGGGATCGGCCTGATCCACAAGCTGCAGGCCTACCAGCTCCAGGACGCCGGGGCCGACACCGTCGACGCCAACCTCGCGCTCGGCATGCCCGCCGACGCCCGCGACTACGGCACCGGCGCGCAGATCCTCGCCGACCTCGGCATCAGGTCGATGCGCCTGCTCACCAACAACCCGGAGAAGCGCGCCGGCCTCGAGGGCTACGGCCTGGAGATCCTCGGGCGCGTGACGCTGCCGGCGCGGGCCACCCCCGAGAACCTGCGTTACCTGCGGACCAAGCGCGACCGCATGGGCCACGACCTCGAGGGCCTGGACGCCTACGAGGACGGGCTGTTGAACAGCGAGGGGACGAGGTCCGGGGCATGAGCACGCAGGGACGACCCGAGATCGAGGTGCCCGACGCGACCGGCCTGCGCCTGGGGATCGCGGCGACCCGGTGGAACGGCGACATCGTCGACACGATGGTCGAGCGCGCCCTGCTCGCCGCCGAGCGGGCCGGGGTCGACGAGCCGACCGTCGTGCGGGTCGCCGGTGCCATGGAGCTCCCGGTGGTCTGCCAGGGCCTGACGAGCGGGCACGACGCCGTCGGCGGGCTCGGCGTCGTCATCCGCGGCGCGACGCCGCACTTCGACTACGTCTGCGACACGGTCACCGCCGGACTGCTGCGCGTCGGGCTCGACGAGCGCACCCCGGTCGGCAACGGCGTGCTCACCGTGGAGACCGAGGAGCAGGCCTGGGAGCGCGCCGGGCGGCCCGACTCCTCGGAGGACAAGGGCTTCGAGGCCGTCGTGGCCGCCCTGGACGCCGCGCTGACCCTCGGCGTGCTGCGCGAGGGGAGCCGCCGGACGCCGGTCGGGTTCGCGCGATGACGTACCCCGGGGGAGACGACGCGGAGCGGAGCTCGACCACGAGGTCGGGAGAGGCGCTGCGACCGGTCGTCGTGCCGCCCGAGGACCTCGACCTCGGTCCCGTCGAGCTCGAGCTGCGGCCGAAGCGGATCCGCTGGGTCGCGTGGGTCCTCGCCGTCCTGCTGTTCGCGTTCTTCGCCACGGGTGCGGGGCTGGTCTACGTCAAGTCGGCGGGCTTCAACTTCCGTCCGGCCGACCAGGTCGCGATGGTCGTCCTCGGGCTGCTCCTGGCCGGCGGGGCGCTGCTGTTCACCCGCCCCCGGTTGCGCGCCGGACGCGGCGGCGTGGAGGTGCGCGCGACGATCCTCACGCGCCGGGTCGCGTGGGACGACGTCGTGGCGGTCAGCTTCCCCGACGGCGCCCAGTTCGCCCGCCTCGACCTCCCCGACGACGAGTACCTCGCGGTCTCCGCGATCCAGGCGGTGGACAAGGAGCACGCCGCCCGCGGCATCGGGGCGCTCCGCGCACTGCACGCCCGCTACGGGACGCCCCTGTCATGACCCTGTACGGCGCGATGTTCCGACACGTCGCCGTCCGGGTGCCCGCCGAGCGGACCCACCGCATCGGCCTGCGCGCCCTGCAGGCGGCCACGCCGGTCCTCCCGCACCGTGTGCCGGACCCCTCGTTGGCGGTGTCCGCGATGGGCCTCGGGTTCGCCTCGCCGCTGGGGGTGGCGGCCGGCTACGACAAGGACGCCGAGGGGGTCCGGGGGCTCGCCCGGCTCGGGTTCGGCGCGGTCGAGATCGGCACCGTCACGGCCCGCCCGCAGCCCGGCAACCCCCGGCCCCGGCTCTTCCGGCTCCCGGCCGACCGGGCGCTGGTCAACCGCATGGGCTTCAACAACGCCGGGGCCGACGCCGTGGCCGAGCGCCTCGCGACGCTGCGGGCCGGCGGACCGCTGGGGACGGTGCTCGGCGTCAACATCGGCAAGTCGAAGGCCGCGACCGGCCCGGACGAGACCCTCGCCGACTACCGCCACTCCGCCCGCCGCCTCGGGCCGCACGCCGACTACGTCGTCGTCAACGTCTCCTCCCCGAACACTCCCGGCCTGCGCGACCTGCAGGGCGTCGACGCCCTGGAGCCGCTGCTCGCAGCCGTGCGCGACGAGATCGGCCCGACGCCGCTGCTCGTCAAGATCACCGCGGATCTCGACGACGACGGGGTGGACGCGATCGCCGACCTCGCCGTCGCTTCGGGCCTGGACGGCATCATCGCGACGAACACGACGATCTCCCGGGCCGGCTTGGCGACGCCGGCCGGCGTGGTGGAGGCGGCCGGGGCGGGCGGACTGTCGGGGGCGCCGCTCGTGGGCCCGGCGCGGGCGGTGCTCGCCCGGCTCGTGGCGCGGGTCGCGGGTCGGCTGTGCCTGGTGTCGGTCGGCGGGATCGACTCGGCCGTCGAGGCGCGGCGGCGTCTGGAGGCAGGGGCCACGCTGGTGCAGTCCTACACCGGCTTCGTCTACGGCGGGCCGGCCTGGCCGGGCCGGGTGAACGCGGAGCTCGCTGCCGGCTGAACGCGGGGGCCGTCCCGACGGAGCCGGATCGGCCTTGATCGATTTCTGTGCGGACGAACGCCTCGGATCCGACACGTTCCGCCCCACGGCAGTCGATCATCAGCGGTGGCGGCCGCGCCCGGGCGCCCGGGGTGGGGCACCATGACCCGACGTGACCGCTCCCCAGACCGCCCCGGCCCGGCGTCCGGAGGTCGTGCTCTTCGACCTCTTCGAGACCTGCCTGGCGCTCGAGGGCCTGCGTCCCCGCTTCACCGCGCTGGGCCGGCCCGGCACCGACCTGGAGCTGTTCTTCGCCCGCCTGCTGCACCAGGGGATGGCGATGACCCTGGCGGGCGAGGCGCCGCCGTTCCGCACCGTCGCCACCGACATGCTGCGGCGCACCAGCGGCCGCGACCTCACCGACGACCAGGTCACCTCCGTCCTCGAGGGCTTCCGCGAACTGCCCGTGCACGACGACGTCCGGCGCGCGTTCACCCTGCTGCGTGACGCCGGGGTCCCCGCGTACGGGTTCACGCACGGCTCGGCCGCGACGGCGTCGGCGGCGCTGGAGAACGGCGGGGTCCGAGACCTCCTCGTCGACGTCTTCTCGTGCGAGGAGATCGCGTCCTTCAAGCCGCCGCGGCGGGTGTACGACTTCGCGGTCGAGCGGACCGGGGGCGAATCGGCGCGGACGGCGCTGGTCGCGGTGCACTCCTGGGACGTGCACGGCGCGATGTCGGCGGGCCTGCTCGGCGGGTTCTGCCAGCGGCTCGAGGGCCGCGTCCCCGACGCCGTACTCCGGCCGCACGTCGTGGCGGACACCCTCGACGACGTCATCGCCGGCCTGCTCGCACTGCCGGAGTAGCGTCGGCTCGCCCGCCTCGCCCCACCACGGAGGTCCCTCCCCGTGACCAGTGAGACCACCGGGAACGCTTCCGCTCCCGACGACCTGACGACCGGGTTGACCCGTCGTCGCGCGCTCTGCGGGCTCGTCGTCGCGCTCGCCGCCCCGGGCGTGCTCGCCGCGTGCTCCTCGGGGGGCGAGGGCGCCGCACCCCCTCCGGCACCGCCGGGCGGCACGCCGGTGTCGCAGATCCCGGTCGGCGGCGGCACCCTCGTCGAGGGCCCGAACGGCCCGGTGCTGCTCGTGCAGCCGAGCGCGGGCGTCGTCAAGGCCTTCAGCGCCGTCTGCCCCCACCAGGGGGTGACCGTCGACCCGCCGGTGAACGGCACGATCACCTGCCCCGGCCACGGCAGCGAGTTCGACGGGGCCAGCGGGGCCCTGAAGCTGGGGCCGGCCCAGACCGGGCTGACTCCGATCTCCACGCGCGTGGTCAACGGCGCGGTGCAGTTCGCCTGACCAGGGCGAGCGGAGCGACGGGGGAAGACGATGCTGGTCCTGCACGCCGCGTGGTCCCCGGGCCGGGGCGTCTGCCTCTGGGCCGAGGACCCGGCGCGGGCGCACCGCGGGACCAGCCGGGCGCGGGGTGCGCGCCCCCACCCGTTCGCGGCCGACCACGAGCAGCTGCGGGGCATCGCGGCGGCCCTGAGCACCACCGGCGCGGAGGGCCAGGCCGTCCTGCACCTGCCGTCGACCGGCGGGCCCGGTGCCGCCGACCGGACGCCGCACCCGTCATCGGCGCTCGTCGACGACGGGGGTTTCCTCTCACTGGATGCAAGCAACGACGCTTCGCTTGCATCAAGACCCCTGGCGCTCGCTCCCTGGACCGTGCCCGTCCTCGAGATCGAGGCCGGCGTGCTGCTGCGCTCCGAGCCGCTCCCGGGGGAGGGCGCCGAGCTGGAGGTGCTGCGCGCGCTCGGCCGGTTCGTCGCCGACCTCGTCACCCGCGGCCGCGTCCTGCCCGCCCCCGACCCGGCCCACCCCGAGCACCCCCTCGGCTGGCGACCGGTGCTGCAGGGCCCCGACCTCGTGGCCACCGACGCCTTCGCCGTCGCGCTCCCGCCCGCGGTGCGTGCCGAGGCCCTCGACGGGCGCCCGCTGCGCGAGGGCGCCGGACCGGACCCCGTGGACGTGGTCACCGAGGCCCTCGCCGCCCTCGTCGACGCCGAGGCCCGCCACCGCCTCGCCGACGCGGACCTCCCCGCCGACCTGGTCGACGCGGTCGCGAGCGGGGCCCTCGACGCCGGGCTGGCCCGCTGGGACGTCGTGGGCGCCCCGCACGCCGGACCGGCCCGCGGCACGTTCCGCCTGACCGAGATCGTGGTCGACCACCTGGGGCACGCAATCGAGGGCGAGCCCCGGTTCTGGCTCGACTTCTCGCTGCAGTCCGCCCAGGACGCGAGCCTGCGGGTGACCGCCGAGTCGATCTGGCGCGACGCCGGGGCGCTCCGCCGCTGGCTCGACGACCCCAGCGAGCTGCTGCTCGCCGAGCTCGGCCGGGCGGCGAGCCTGTACCCCGAGCTCACCGACGCGCTGCGGGTCCCGCGCCCGACCGGCATGGAGCTCGACCGCGAGGGCACCCACCACTTCCTGCTCGACGTGGCCGCCGGGCTCGACCGCGCCGGGTTCGGGGTGCTCCTGCCGAGCTGGTGGTCGAAGCCCGCCGCGCTGGGGCTCACCGCGAACGCGGAGGGCGGCGCGACGCCGGACGGGGTGGTGGCGAAGCCCGGCCGGCTGCGGCGCGAGGAGCTCGTCGAGTTCTCGTGGCGGCTCGCGGTCGACGGCGAGCCGCTCTCCGACGAGGAGATGCGAGCCCTGGTCCACGCGAAGGCGCCGCTCGTGCACCTGCGCGGGCAATGGGTGGCGCTCGACCGCGACCGGCTGCGGGCCGGGCTGGAGTTCCTCGACCGG
>JAICLN010000173.1 GCA_025925615.1 Actinomycetospora sp.
CCGCCGGTCGGTCCGGGGAGGACCACGCCTCGGGCGGAGCGGGGTCGGGAGACGGATCCGGCTCCGGCTCGCGCTCCGCGGACGGCAGCTCCCGGGTGGCCCGAGCGTGACCGGCGCACCTGGGGGCGCAGCCTTCACCGGTCGTGGTCACCGGCTCCCTGCGCACGTCGCTCCGCCTCGTCGGTGAGCCAGCGGGAGACCTCGACGACCTTCATGTTGGTGTCCTGCGAGGATCTGACCAACATCTCGAAGGCGGCGGCATCGGTGAGCGTGAAGCGTTCCATGAGGATGCCCTTGGCCCGACCGATCATGTCGCGGTTGTTGAGCGCGTAGGCCATCCCCGCGGCCGCGTCCGAGCCGAACAACAGCGTCCCGGCCTGCAGGGCGAACAGCCCCGCCGTGAGCTGCGCCTACTGGTCGAAGGCGTCGACCCGATGCGAGGACAGGTTGAGCGAGGAGCGCCGGCTCTCGCGTCCGGAGGCGAGCTGCGCGGAGAGCATCGACCGGAACCCGCGCTCGACGGCTCGCGGGGCGAAGGAGGGCCACCGTTCCCCGTCGGCCCCGGCGAGGTCCCGCGCCAGGATCACGCCATCCGGTGGCGGCTCGTCGGCAGCGGTGATGCACGGGCCCTCGTCGAGCTCGGCCTGCAGCCGGTCGAGCTCGAAGACGGTGTCACTCGTGGCGTGGCTGGCGCGGCCGGTCAGGTGGTGGGTGCGGGAGAGGCCGCCTTCGTCGGCGGCATCGATGAGCTCGACCGCGGACGCCACGATCTGGTCGAGGGTCGCGTCGAGATCGCGCGCCCGGCCGCTGACGAGGTGCTTGCCCGAGTCGCGCAGCGCGGCGAGCAGTCGGCCGTCGTCGCCAGAGCCCACAGTCGGTTCCCTCTCCTCGTTCCGACGGCTCGGCCGCGCTGCTGTGGCCCCGCGCGGAGCTGATGGTGCCCGACCCCCTCGTGGGTGTCACGACGCGGGCCGGGACGGGCACGACGCGCGCGCATCGTGCCGGGCCTTGCGTTGTGCAAGACTTGCCGTCATGAACGCTGACTTCCCGAATGGCTCGTCCGTCGCGTGGATGGATCGCCTCGTGGAGCTCCACGTGCTCGCCGAGCACGGAGACCCCGAAGCCCTCGCCGAGGCAGAGCACTGGATGGAGCGCGACGTTCGAGCGCGAGCTGCGTGGGAGACCGTCGCGCGGGAGTGCACCGAACTGAGTGCCCGATCGGTGTCGGGGGAGTGAGCAGCGGGAGGCCCCGCCTCCCCGGTACTCGACGGGCCCCGCCGGTCCGAGCGGCCGGTCGCTGAGGCGCACTCGGTCGTCAGGGAATCGGCAGGCGCCGGACGTTCCGGCCCGGCCCCGGCGCGGCCACGCTGGAGAGGACTGCGGGACGCCGGTCGACCCTCCGGCCGGGCGCCCCGGTTTCGCACGTAGAGGACGGAGGCCCATGTCCGGTCATCTCCATGCCCTCGCGGTGCTGGTCCGGCTCGACGAGTTCGGCTCCGGCGCCGCCCGCTCCCGCTCCTCCGACCGGGACCTCCCGGCCCTGCTGGGCTCGCTGGTCGACGGGGCGGTCGCCGTGGTGCCCGGCGCGCAGGCCGCGGGCATCCTGGAGCTCTCGCCGCGCGGGGTGCTCTCCCGCCACGCCACCCGCGCGGCGATCGAGGATCTGGAGCTCCTCGGCGCCCGGCGACAGGAAGGACCGGGGGTGGCCGCCGCGGGGCACGCATCGTCCGTGGCGGCCACCGTGACGGCGCTCGACGCCGAGGCCTCGGCGCGGTGGCCCCGGTGGACGTGTCGCGCGGAGGCCGAGGGCATCGGCGCGACCCTGACGCTCACCCTGCCGGTCACCTGCGGGAAGCGTCCCACCGTCCTGACCTTCTACTCCGCACGCCCCGACGGCTTCGACCAGGCGAGCGTGGAGGCCGCGCAGGCGTTCGCCGGGCCGATCACGGTCGCCCTGCAGGCGATCGACCAGCTGCAGTCCCTCGAGCGGGCGGTGCAGTCCCGCGACCTCATCGGACAGGCCAAGGGCCTGCTCATGGCGCGCCACGACCTGACGGCCGACCAGGCCTTCTCGAGGCTGGTGCAACTCTCGCAGCAGACCAACGTGCGGTTGGCCGAGGTCGCGGCGTGGCTGGTCGCCGAGGTCGGCAGCCGGGACGAGCCCGCCCGCCCCGGGCCCGACGCTGTGACGTGGCCGGTTGTGGTGTCAGGTGACCGCAAGATAGGCCCGCGGCCCCGGCCGGGAAGCCCGTGTGTGCCCCGTTGAGCGCTCAGCCGGAAGCGGGCGCGATGTGCCGCCGGGAGGCCCTGCCTCGTCGTGACGGACACGCTGCCCCGACCCGGCCCCGAGGCCCGCGGAGCGTTCTCGAATTCGACTCGTAGGAGGAACGATGACCACGATCGACCAGGCGCCGACCACCACCTCGCCGGGGAGCGAGCGGACCGGCGTCCCGCCGCAGCGCTCGGTGCGCTGGGGACCGGCGTGGGTCGGCGCGATCGTCGCCCTGCCCGTGTTCGTGGTCCTCCAGCTGCTGTTCGTCGCGTTCGGCTGGATCGCGCTGGGTGTCGACGGCTCGGGCGCCGGGACGACCGCGAGCCTCGTCAGCGCCGTGCTCGCGATCGTCGCGCTGTTCGTCGGCGGTCTGGCCGGCGGGACGGCGTCGTCCTGGAGCGGGACGTCGCCCAACGCCGCCCTGCAGGGGGCGATGACCTGGGCCCTGACCGCCGTGGGTGTGGGGGCGCTCGCTGCGGTCGGGGGTGCCGCGATCGCCGGGAACCTCGGTGGCCTGGTCACCAGCATCGCCGCGACGGGGCCGCAGCAGTTCGGGGGCAACCCGGGCGGCGTGCTCGAGGCGAACCAGGCGATCCAGAACGGCGCCGGATGGGCCGCACTGTGGCTCGGCGTCGCCCTGGTCGCCGCGATCGTCGGGACGCTCTGCGGCGCTGCCGCCACGAAGGGCGCGGGGGCCGGGGAACGTCGTCCCGAGCACTCGGAGCCCCGGGTGCAGCGCATGCGCTGATCCGGTCCGCGAGTGCTCCCGGCTCCCGAGGGGTCGGGAGCATCCGCGTGTCCGCACCCCGCTTACCGGGTGACCTCCGGCAGTTCCACCATGAAGCACGCGCCGCCCCCGGGGCGGTCCTCGACCCGGACCCGGCCACCGTGCCCGTGAACGTGCTGGGCGACCAGGGCCAGGCCGAGCCCCGTGCCGCCGCTGTCCCCGCCCCGGCCGGGCCGCGGACCGCGCGCGAAGCGCTCGAAGATCTGGTTCCGGTACTCCGGCGGCACTCCGGGACCGTCGTCGTCGACCTCGACGACCGCGTACCCGTCGCGACGGCAGACCGCGAGCCGCACGACCCCGCCCGCGTGGACCGACGCGTTCTGGCAGAGATTCGCCAGCACCTGGTCGAGCCGTCGGCGATCGGCGAGGACGAGCGGGGCCGGTCGATCGATGTCCAACACGGCGGCCCCGACGAGCGCGACCGGGAGGTTCTCCACGACCACGCCGAGGTCGACCGGCTCGAGGTCCTGGACCGCCGGAGCCTGGATGCCGCGGGAGATCTCGAGCAGATCCTCGACCATCCGGTGGAACCGCGCGACGTCGGCGACGAGCAGGTCGATGGCCCGGCGCGCGGCCTCGGGCATCTCGTCCCGCCGACGCCGGAGGACCTCCCCGGCGTTGATCATGGTGGTCAGCGGCGAGCGGAGCTCGTGGCTGACGTCCCCGGCGAACCGGGCGTCGCGGTGCACGCGCTGTTCCAGCGCGTCGGCGGTGACGTTGAACCGTGAGGCCAGCGGCGCGAGATCGTTCTCGGGACGCTCGGGCAGGCGCGCGGCGAGGTCGCCCTCGGCCATCCGGCCCGCCGCGTCGGTCAGCTCCGAGAGCGGGCGCAGGGCCCGCCGGGTGGTCCACCAGCCCAGCAGAGTGCCGACCAGCCCCACCGCGGCGGTCCCGGCGGCGAGGGTGGCCGCCAGGAAGCGCAGCGTCTGGTCGAGCTCGGACAGCGGTGCCAGCTCGACGAAGATGCCGGCGCCGGGGCCGACGGGCACCGCGACCGCGAGCACCGGCGTGCCCCCGAGCACCAGCCGACGGCTGGCCGGGGTCCCGGAGGCGGCGGACCGGAGCAGGTCGTCCGGGATCTGTCCGACGTCGGCCTGCGCACCCGCGGTCGTCCATCGACCGTCGACGCGCAGCAGCACCCCGGTCTGGGGTTGCCCGGTGAGGCCGACCAGCAGAGCGGGGAGGTCCGGCGATCCGCGCGCGAGGTCGTCGGCCACGAGCTTGGCGGCGACCACCGCCTGGTCGGTCGCGCCGCGCGCGCGCTGGGTCAGCATGTAGTGGGAGGCGAGCTGCCAGGTGGTGAACGACAGCAGCGCCGCCACCACGAGCGTGACCAGGCCGAAGGCCGCGGACACCCGCGCGCGCAACGAGAGGGAACGCATGCGCCGCAGCGCGGGCCCGCTCACCCGCCCCCCGCGCGGTAGCCGGACCCGCGGACGGTGAGTACCAGTGCGGGCTCGTCGGGGTCGTGCTCGATCTTGCGTCGCAGGCGGCGGACGTGGACGTCGAGCAGCCGTGTGTCGCCGAAGTAGTCGTAGCCCCAGACCCGCTGCAGCAGTTGCTCGCGCGTGACCACGTCCCCTCGGGCGGAGGCGAGCTCGACGAGCAACCGGAACTCGGTCTGGGTCAGGTGGACCGGCGTGCCCGCCCGCTCCACCACCTCACGAGACGGGTGGATCTCGACGTCGCCCAGCCGCAGGACGGGGCTGGCGTCGGGCGGCGCGCCGCCGTGCCCCTCGGGGCGACGGCGCCGAAGCAGCGCGCGGATGCGGGCCGCGAGCTCGCCCGCGATCAGCGGCTTGGTCACGTAGTCGTCCGCGCCGGCCTCGAGGCCGGCGATGACGTCGGCGGTGTCGGAGCGTGCCGTCGCGATGATGATGGGGAGGTCACCGCGGGAGCGCAGGGTCGAGCACACCTCGATCCCGTCGATGCCGGGAAGCATGAGATCGAGCAGCACGACGTCGAGGTCGGGGTCGACGACCTCGAGCGCCTCCTCCCCGGTGGCGGTCTCGACCACGTCGTACCCCTCGTCGGCGAGGGCCAGCCCGAGCGCCTGACGGATCCGCTCGTCGTCCTCCACGAGCAGAACACGAGTTCCCATCCCCGGTCCTCCCTGGCGATCCGAGCCGGGGTCACGGTACCGGCGGCGGCCCGGCGCGGAGGGCCACGAGCCCGCCGTCGGGCGTTCGTCAGGAGATCGTCAGGCGCGGGCCCGGTGTTCAGCGCCGGGAGCCCACCCAGAGCGAGAGCGCGACCAGCACGGCGAGGCCCACCGCGAAGGCGACGAAGCCCTCGTCCACCGGCCCGAACCCGCCGATGCGCAGGCCACCCGGGCTGTTGGCGCCGTCGTAGCGCATCGTGTCGATGTAGGCGATGACGTCCCGCTTCTCGTCCGGGGAGAGGGTGCCGTCCGAGAACACGGGCATGTTCGCGGGTCCGCTCAGCATCGCCGCGTACACCTGCCTGGGCGTGGCGGGGTCGAGCGGCGGCGCGTACTTGCCCTCGGACAGCGCGCCGCCTCGACCGGTGTAGTTGTGGCACTGGGCGCAGTTGTTGCGGAAGAGCTCGCCGCCACGGCTGACGTCGCTCCCGACCAGGGCGTCGTCGCTCACGTCAGGGGTCTGCGGTCCGCCGCCGTGGGCCTGGACGAAGGCGCCGAGCGCGTCGATCTGGGACGGCGTGAAGCGCGGCGCCTTGCGCTGGGCCTGCGCCCCCTGTTCCGCGAGCGGCATCCGGCCCGTGGAGACCTGGAAGTACACGGCGGCCTGCCCGGCGCCGACGATGCTGGGGGCCCGGTCCGGGATGCCCTGCAGGTTGGTGCCGTGGCAGGTGATGCACGAGGTGTCGTAGAGCGCCTCACCCTCCCGGACGAGCGACGGATCCTGGGCCCGCGCCACCGAGGGGCGCGGTACGAGGAGCGCGTAGGCCCCACCGACCAGCGCGAGCATGGCCAGCAGGGCCACCACGTGCCGGCCACGCCGTGCGCGACGTCTGCCGATTCGCGCCCGGCGGTGATCGTCGGCCATCCTCGGGTCCCCCTCCGGTGTGTCATGGCGCGGCCCGCTCCCGTCCGACGTACGGAGGAGAGGCCGACCACGGCGCCCGTCCGACGGAACGGTGGGCGAGAGGGTTGCACCCGGCAGAACCCGCGACGAGCACGCGAGCGGCCCAGAGGCTAGCAGGAACGACCCCTCCATGACGTCTCGTCGACCTCCGTCCGGACCGTCACCGGCAGCATCTCCGAGCGCCCGACGGCGGAGGACGTACCATCCAGCACGCCGGTCGACCCTGCCTGCCGGACGACGAGACGTCCTGCGGAAAGGAATGGCCCCCATGACGACGCCAGCACGCCTCGGGACCGGGTCAGCGGGTCGCCGGCGATGACGCACGTCGCAGCGCGCTTCTTCCCGCTGGTCGGGGTCGTCGTGGGTGTGCTCCTCGTCGCGACGGGCTGCGCGAACGGGCCGGGACCGGCGACCCCGACGCCGACCCCGGCCGCGCCGATGCCGACCCTCGTGGCGTCCCCGGCGCCGTCGGTGGCCCACCTGACCGGCCTGGAGATCTCACTCGAGTTCGAGCCCGCCGCGGAGCGTTCCCTGGAGGACACCCAGACCGAGTGGCGGATCGGGGTACCGACCCTCGGGAAGCCCTACCTGCCCGGGCGTACGGACGGGCGGGACACCGTGATCCTGCCGATCAGCGGCGGGGACGTCACCCTCGCGGCCACGCCGCCCCGCGGCCGCGTCGTCACCGACGGGTCGCCGACGCTCTCGCGGTCCGGGAGCTCGATCTCCTTCCACGACCTCGTCGTCGACCTCGACGCGTCACGGATCACCGGCACCGTCGACGGCCGCCCCCTCGACCTGTTCGACCTCGACCTCTCCCGGGCCCACGTCGAGCACCTGCCGTCGTCGCCGCCCACGATCGTCGACGTGTCGGCGCGGGCGTCGGACGACGCCGTGCGCGAGGTCGCCGAGCACATCGGCCCGGGCCTGACCGCCGACGACCTGCGGGTCGACGTCGAGATGCGACTGAAGACCTCGTGAGCGGCGGGGGCGTGGTCCACACCCGGCTGTTCACCCGTCGCGGCCACACCGCCGCCCTCGACCGGCTCGCCGACCGGGCGGTCAACTTCGACGAGGACGAGCTCGGCGGCCCGGGGTGGCACCACGACGAGGTGCGCCACGACCTCGGCACGGAGGGTCCCGGCGACCCCGAACCCGGCGGTCGGTGGGAGATCGCCTGCCGGCTCGTGCGCGACTACGAGTTCGCCGCGCCCGAGATCATCCGAGCGGTGTACCGGCGGTCGGCGCCGCTCCTCGGGCGGAACATGCTGCTCGAGGGCCGCTTCCTCGGCCTGCGCTTCCTCATGGGCGTGCGCGTCACCTCCGTCGTCGACACCGACCGCGAGGACGGGCAGGAGCGCGTGTGGGGCTGGGCCTATGACACCCTGCAGGGGCACCTCGAACGCGGTCGGATGATCTATGAGGTCGTCAAGCACCGGTCGACGGGCCGGGTCGAGTTCGTGCTCCGGGGTCGTTCGCAACCTGCCGACCTCGGACCCGTGCTCCGCCTGGGCTGGGCGGTCTTCGGCCGCCGGACCCAGCTGCGGTTCTACCGTCGTTGCGGGGAGCAGATCGCCCGCCTCGTGTCGGAGGGCGCGGCCGGCACGCGGCCCCCCGAACCCCGCGGCGACGGCGACGTCGTCCTCGCCCCCTCGGGCGTCCGGCCGCACCCGTTGGAGTTCCTCACGGCCACCCGGGACCAACCGGGTGCCTGAGCCCGTCCTGCCGGCCTCGGCCGCTGGTCTGCCCGATCCTCGCTCCGGCGACGCTGTCGGGGGGTCCCGCTATCCTTCGCACATGAGTTCGAACGCGGGTGAGGCGGCGACGGTGAGCGGTGAGCTCGCCGCCGTGCTTGCGCGTTTCGGCGAACTCGCCGACGCCGCCACCGACCCCGCCCCCGATGGTGGCGCCGCCCTGATCGATCAGATCGCCGTGATGGAGCGCATGCGGGCATCCCTCGCGGCGGCGCAGCACACCGCGATGGTGGCCTTCGCCCGCAGCCAGGTCGAGGTCCAGAGCACCCAGGTCGCCGAGGGTCGGCTGGACCCGCGCAAGCTCGGTTCCGGGATCGCCGACCAGATCGCCCTCGCCGCCCACGTCTCCTCCTGGCAGGGCTCGCGGCGGTTGGGGGTGGCCCGCGCCTTGGCCACCGATCTGCCCGAGACGCGGCGGTTGCTGGCCGCGGGGCGGATCAGTGAGCGGCTGGCCGAGTCGATCGTGGGCCAGACCAGCCACCTCGACCCGGAGACCCGTCGGCTGGTGGACAAGCAGCTCGCCGACGCCGGGCTGGACGGGTTGGGGTTCGCCCGGGCAGAGGCCACGGTGAAGAAGGCGGCCTACGAGGCCGACAAGGCCGGGTTCACCGCCCGCGGCCGCACCGCCCGCAAGGACCGCCGGGTCACCCTGCGGCCGGCCCCGGACACCATGAGCGTGCTGTCCGGAACACTTCCCGTCGAGCAGGGCGTCGCCTGCCTGGCCGCGCTGCGCAAGCACGCCGACGGGTTGATCGCCACCGGCGCCACCGGCGGCCGGACCCGCGATCAGATCCTCGCCGACACCCTGGTCGAACGCGTCACCGGGAAGGCGCGCGCCGCAGATGTGGACGTGGAGGTCGGAATCGTGATCCCGGTCGACCTGCTGCTCGATCCCGG
>JAICLN010000265.1 GCA_025925615.1 Actinomycetospora sp.
ACAAACCCTCTCCTGACAAAACTAGCAAAAACAACTCAAAGAAACCCCAACCACCCCCACCAACAAAGGCAGGAAGAAGCTCGGGGCCAAAGCACACCAAACGTCAGCACACTGTTGAGTTCTCAAAGGACGACCACACGCGCCGAAGTCGCCGGTTTCCCGGCGATCCCGTTCGCGGTGATTACCACCGTACACGGTCGTTCTCGGCGTCGTTTCCGGAGGGTGAACCCCTCGGCACGGCCCGCCCGGGGACGACCGGTGAAACCCTCGGTCCGCCCCGTCGAGACGGTCGGACGCGGGTCTCGTCTTCATCTGTCGCGGACCTCGTCGGGCTGAGCCCGGCGGTCCTGATCCCCGGCCGGCCGCTGTCCGCGTCCGTTCCCCGGGTGCCCCGTACACACTACGCGCCCGGCCGGGCGACGTTCACCCGGGGGTCGTGCGAACGATCCGGCCTGGTCACGTGCTCCGGAGCCGGGTGTGGTCACGGAGCGGGGCCCGGTGCACCCCATTACTCTGAGCGCCGCCGGCCCCCGTAGCTCAGTGGACAGAGCAAGGCCCTTCTAATGCCAAGGTCGCAGGTTCGAGTCCTGCCGGGGGCACCCTCGCGCCGGCCCGGTCAACGGAGCGCCGCCCAGGCGTCGGCGACGATGCGCTCCGGGGTCGATCGGGTGGCCGGCCAGCCGAGCTCCGCGCGGGCGCGCGCCGGGTCGGCGACCAGGGACGACGGCTCGTCGACCGGGGGCCCGTGGTGCACCGGCACCCTCCGGCCGGTGACCCGGGCGACGACGTCGACGAGCTCGGCCACCGAGGTCGGCCGACCCGACCCCACCGTGAACACCCGCCACGTCCCGGGATCGGCCACCCGCAGCGCCGTCACGACCCCGTCCGCGAGGTCGGCGACGTGCACCAGATCGCGCACCGCGGATCCGTCGCCGTTGACCGTGAACTCCCCGCGCTCCTCCGCCGCCGCGGCGAGCAGCGCCGGGACGAGCCGCGACCGGTCGTCGTCCCCACGCCCGAACGCGGCACCCGCCACGTTGAAGACCGCGCAGGCAGACCACCCCGGGCCCGCCGGCGAGGGCCACGTCGCGGGCGAGCAGGTCGGCGGCCAACTTGCTCGCCGCGTACGGGTTCGCCGGGGCGAGCGGGGCGTCCTCCCCGATGGGCACCGTGGCCGGGGTGTGGACCGCGCAGGTCGACACGACGACGAGCCGGGTGGTCGACGCGGCCGCGGCGAGGACCGTGCGGGTGCCGTCGAGGTTGGTCCGCCAGTAGCCGAGCGGGTCGGTGCGGGACTCGCGCACGCGCACCCGAGCGGCCAGGTGGCAGACGGCGTCGGCGCCGCGCAGTGCCCGGGCGACGACGTCGGGGTCGAGCACCGAGCCCACCACCGGCGCCACTCCAAACGGCAGCCGGGCGACGTCGCGGGCGAGGCCGACCACGTCGTGCCCGCCCGCGACCAGGGCGCCCGCCACCGCCGACCCGACGAACCCGCCGGCTCCGGTGACCACGACCCGCACGGCCGGGGATGATCGCACCCCGCGAGGATGCGGAGTCGTGCGCAGGACCGCGCAGGGCGCGGATTCCGAGGCCTTCGCCGAGGCTCCGCTCGCGGAACTCGACCGGCACTCGCCCGTCCGGCGGCATGATCGCCCCGGTTTGACCGATCGGGGAGACGGGCACCACAGCCGTCCGGACGAGGGCGGCGACAACTCGGCCGCACCCGCGGCGTTCTTCCCTCGAGGCGTGCGACGGCGGGAGGATTCAGGGCATGGGTGTCATGTCGTTCCGGGACTCGATGTTCCTGCTGGCGGAGTCCCGCGAGCGGCCGACCCACGTCGGGTCGCTGCTGCTGTTCGACCGTCCGGAGGGCGCCGGCCCGGACTGGCTCGGTGACCTGCACAAGCAGCTCGTCGCGTCGAACGAGGTGGCGCCGACGTTCCGGCGGCGGGCCGTGCGTTCCGTCGGGACGCTCGGGCAGTGGGGCTGGGAGGACGACCCGGACCTCGACATCGAGTACCACGTGCGTCTCTCCGCGCTGCCGCGCCCGGGCCGCATCCGGGAGCTGCTCGAGCTCGTCTCCCGCCTGCACGGCACGCTGCTGGACCGCCACCGGCCGCTCTGGGAGTTCCACCTCATCGAGGGCGTGGAGGGCGACCGCTTCGCGGTCTACTTCAAGATCCACCACGCCCTCATGGACGGCGTGACCGGCATCCGTCATCTGCAGAAGGCGCTCACCACCGATCCCGAGGCGCGCGACATGGCGCCGTTCTGGCGTGTCGACCCGCGCGGGCAGCGCCGGCCCTCCTCGGAGCCTCCGGCCGAGGTCGAGGCGTCGCCGAGCGGGTCGTGGCTGTCCTCGCTGGGCGCGGCGATCACCGGCAGCTGGAACACCGTGAGCGCCGCGGTCAGCGACACCGCCCGCTCCACCACCCAGGCGCTGGGCGTCGCGCCGGCGCTGGTCGACGCGCTCTACGACGGGCTCGCGCACCGGGACACCGCGCTGCCCTTCGAGGCGCCGCACAGCATGCTCAACGTCCCGATCACCGGGGCGCGGCGCTTCGCGGCCGAGTCGTGGCCGCTCAAGCGGATCCAGCGGGTGCGCGAGCGCACCGGCTCGACGGTGAACGACGTGGTGCTCGCGATGTGCTCGGGAGCGCTGCGGCGCTACATGCTCGAGCTCGGTGAGCTCCCGGAGCGGCCCCTCGTGGCCGCGCTGCCGGTCTCGCTCGGCACGAAGGGCGAGGGCAACCAGCTCGGCGCCATCCTCGTCACCCTCGCGACCGACGAGCCCGACGCCGCCGCGCGCCTGGCCCGCATCAAGGCCTCCGGCAAGGCGGCCAAGGCGAACCTGGACCAGCGCGACCCCATGGCGATCGCCGCCCTCTCGATGGCGGTGGCGGCGCCGCTGCCGCTCGGCGCGGTGCCCGGGGTCTCCTCGGTGATCAACCCCGGCTTCAACCTGATCATCTCGAACGTGCCCGGCCCCAAGGCACCGCTGTACTGGGAGGGCGCGAGGCTCGGCGGGATGTATCCGCTGTCGGTGCCCATGGACGGTCAGGCGCTCAACATCACCGTCTTCTCCTACGCGGACAACATGGAGTTCGGGCTCACCGGCGACCGGCGCAGCGTGCCGCGCCTGCAGAAGCTCCTCGGCTACCTCGAGGACGCGCTGGCCGAGCTGGAGGACGCCGCCGACGCCGAGCACTGATCCTCGTCAGCCCGACTGCAGGCGGGCGACGACGTCCGCGAGCTGGTCGTGCACCCGCTCGACCAGCTCGAGGCGGGCGGTGTACGTGCCCGCGGCGGCCGTCGGCCTCGCCGTCGTCGGGACCGTCACGCGGTCCGCGGCGGCGGTGAGGGCGTCGATGCCCGGGTCGAGCACACCCATCGCCTGCAGCCCGAGCAGGGCCGCGCCCCGGGCCGAGCCCTGGTGGCCCTCCGGGTAGCCGACGTCGAGTCCGAGCACGTCCGCGAGCAGCCCGCGCCAGAAGGCGCTGCGGGCGAACCCGCCGGTGGCGCGCACCTCCTCCACGGCCAGGCCCGCGTCGTGCACCGACTCGAGCACCAGCCGCAGCTGCAGGCAGACCCCCTCGAGCAGCGCCCGGGTGAGGTGGCCGCGACCGTGCCCGCGGCGCAGGTTGAGGAACGCGCCGCCGACCCCGCCGTCCCAGCGCGGGGCGCGCTCGGCCAACAGGTGCGGGAGCGCCAGCAGCCCGTCGGCGCCGGCGGGGACCTCCGCGGCCTCGGCGAGCAACGTCGTGACGTCCGCACCGAAGGCCTCCACGGCCCAGTCCAGGACGACGCCGCCGTTGGTGGTCGCGCCGCCCACGACCCACCGCTCGCGGGTCAGCTCGTAGCAGAAGAGCCGGCCGCGGGGGTCGGTGCCGGGGCGGTCGACGGCCAGGCGCAGCGCGCCACTGGTGCCGATCGAGCAGGCGAGCACCCCCGGGCGCACCGCGCCGAGCCCGAGGTTGGCCAGCGGCCCGTCCGCCGCGCCGGCGACGACCGGGAGCCCGCGCGGCACGCCCCACGCGTCGGCGACGCGATCGGTGAGGTGCCCGACGACGGCGGTGGTGTCGACGAGCTCGTCGAGCGCGTCCGCCCCGATCCCGGCGAGCTCGAGGGCCTCGTCGTCCCACATCCGTGTGCCCAGGTCCCGCAGCCCGGTCCCCGAGGCGCACGACGCGTCGGTGACCCGACGGCCGGTCGCGCGGCCCAGCACGAACTCCTTCACCCCGCCCCAGCGGGCCGCCGCGCGGTGCAGGCTCGGGCGCTCCCGGCGCAGCCACGCGAGCTTCACCAGCGGGCTCATGGAGTGCACCGGGGTGCCGGTGCGCCGCTGCAGCGCCACCACGTCGACACCGCCCGTACGCCATCCCTCCGCGACGCGGGCCGCCCGCGCGTCCGCCCACGTCAGCAACGGACCGACCGGGTCGCCGTCGCGGTCGACGCCGAGCAGGCCGTGCATCGCGCCGCTGAACGACACCGCGGCGAGCGGGGGCCCGCCGCCGACGGCGTCCGCGATCGCGTCGCCGACCGCCTCCCACACCAGCTCCGGGTCCTGGACGGCGGCACCCGGCTCGGGTTCGGCGAGCGGGTAGCCGGCGTTCCCCTCCCCCAGCACGGTGCCGTCGGCGGCGAAGGCGACCGCCTTGGTCGACGTGGTCCCGAGGTCGACGGCGAGGACGGCGGGCGAGTGCGGCTCGGACAATCCTCGAGTCCCCATGATCGACGACGGTCTCCTGACGTCCAGTGTCGGCAACGAGGCTTTCCTGACGCTCCGCGGGTCGGCGCTGCGAGGACCGGTCAGCGTCCTTAGGGTGGCCGGTGGAGGCGTCAGGGTTCCTGGTGGGCCCCGCGGTCTTCAAAACCGACGTGGCCGGGTATCTCGGCCAGGCGGGTTCGATTCCCGTCCGCCTCCGCCATCTCCCTGGTTCAGCGCCGTGCCCGGGGGGTCACCACTGAACCCCGGGAGGTCCGCCCCATGGGCGTCCGCACCTGGCTCGGCGAATGGCCGATGTTCCGGCAGGCGACCGGCCCGGACCCGCTCGGGCGCGGCGCGGCCGTCGAGAGCCCGCGCACGAAGGCCGTCAGCCCCCGCACGAACGCCGCCGACGAGGTCGTCAAGTCGGTGTGCCCGTACTGCGCGGTCGGCTGCGGGCAGAACGTCTACGTACGCGACGGGAGGGTCACCCAGATCGAGGGCGACCCGGACTCGCCGGTCTCGCGCGGCCGGCTCTGCCCGAAGGGCTCGGCGTCCACCTCGTTGGTGACCTCCCCGAGCCGGGTGACGACGGTGCGCTACCGGCGCCCGTACGGCACCGAGTGGGAGGACCTCGACCTCGACACGGCGACGGACATGATCGCCGACCGCGTCATCGACGCCCGCCGGCGCGGCTGGCAGGACACCGACGACGAGGGCCGCGTCCTGCGGCGCACGCTGGGCTTCTCGAGCCTGGGCGGGGCGACGCTGGACAACGAGGAGAACTACCTCATCAAGAAGCTGTTCATGGCGCTCGGCGCGATCCAGGTGGAGAACCAGGCGCGCATTTGACACAGCTCCACCGTCCCCGGTCTGGGGACCAGCTTCGGCCGCGGAGGGGCCTCGAACTTCCAGCAGGACCTGATCCACTCGGACTGCATCGTCATCGAGGGCTCGAACATGGCGGAGGCCCACCCGGTGGGCTTCCAGTGGGTGATGGAGGCGAAGCGCCGCGGCGCGAAGATCATCCACGTGGACCCGCGGTTCACGCGCACCTCGGCGGTCGCCGACCTGCACGTCCCGCTCCGGGCCGGTGCGGACATCGCGTTCCTCGGCGGGCTGATCAGCTACGTGCTGGAGAACGGCCTCGACTTCCGCGAGTACGTCGAGACCTTCACCAACGCGGCCGACATCGTCGGTGAGGAGTTCGTCGACACCGAGGACATGGCCGGGCTCTTCTCCGGCTACGACGCCGAGACCGGGCGCTACGACCCCATCAGCTGGCAGCTCGAGGGCGTCGCCTA
>JAICLN010000256.1 GCA_025925615.1 Actinomycetospora sp.
CAACGGCGGGAGCGCCGCCCCGGCGCCGAGGCGGTAGCCGCCGGTCGGGCCCAGGTCGACCTCGACGGGGTAGTCGAGCGCGCGCAGCTTGTCGACGTCGCGGCGGACCGTGCGCACCGACACCTCGAGGCGCTCCGCGAGCTCCGGGCCCGACCACTCGGGCCGGGTCTGCAGCAGCGAGAGCAGGCGCAGCAGGCGGGCGGAGGTCTCGAGCACGAGGCCATCCTCGCGCGGGAGGCGGTCAGGACGTGACCGCGATCCTCAGCAGGTGGTCGGCGTCGGCTGCCCCGCGAACCGCGCCTCGAGGAACGCCACCGCCCCGGGGGAGTCGGCACACAGCGGGACCCTAGCGCCCGAACGTGGCCGCCCGATCACCGCCGGTGACTCGTCAGTGGACGTACGATCGTGGTCGATGACCACGAAGATCCCGCCGGCTCCCCGTTACCGCTTCGAACGCGACAACCGCTACCTCGTCACCGTCCTCGACGACGAGGGCGGCCGGTCCGATCACCGGCTCGACGCCTACCAGGGCTGGCTCTCCCGCCCCGAGGGCATCACGCACCGGTTCGGTGCGCACCGTCGGGCGCGCACCGAGATCCGCGACGACCGCATCGCGGCCACGATCGGCCCGATGTAGATCGGCGCGGCCCGTTCCCGGTCGAGCGAACGGCGCGTTCGCTGCGTCTACGTGCCCGAACGGCCCGTTCGCTCCCCCAGGTGCCGTGCCGGAGACACGGCCGGCCTGCCCGACCGGCCGCGTCCCCCGCGCCGTCCTGGTCCACTCCTCGCACGGGCCCCTCGGTCGACTCCGCCGCCTCCGACTCGGCGGGTCGTCCCCGGGCCCGGTCCGTGGGCCGTGCGGCGACTCAGCTGACGAGACCGCAGCGGAAGCCCTGGGCCACCGCCTGCGCGCGGTCGGACGCCGAGAGCTTGCGGAACAGCCGCCGGGCGTGGGTCTTGACGGTGTCCTCGGACAGGTAGAGCTCGCGCCCGATCTGCCCGTTGCTCTTGCCCTGGCTCATCCCGCGCAGGACCTGCATCTCGCGCTCGGTGAGGTTGATGCCGCTGCCGGGCTCCGCCGCCGCCCGCTGGGTCGGGAAGACGTCGCCCATGGTGGTGCTGGCGAGCGCGGCCACGAGCTCGGGGCGCGAGGCGTCCCAGCGCAGGTAACCCCGCGCGCCGCCGGCGATGGCGGAGGCGATGCTGCCCGCGTCGTCGGGCGCGCCGAAGACGATGACGTTCGCCTGGTGGTGGGCCGCGACGAGCCGGCGGGTGGCCTCCGCGCCCGAGCTGACCGCGCGCTGGGTGCCGACGAAGACGACGTCGACGGGCTGGCGCGCGTAGCGGGCGAGCAGGTCCTCCGGGGTCGCGACGCAATCGATGCGCTGCACGCCCGGAACGGCCGACATGACGCGGGTCAGGCCCTCGCGGACACTGCGCCGGTCGTCGCAGATCAGAACCGTCCTCATTCAGACTCCACTTCCCGGGGCGGTCCCGCTCGGGGAGGGACCGACGATGTGTCAGGCAGCCCACGCTGGGCGCTGTCCTTCCATCGGCGCCCACGGCCGAGACCTTGACCCCGGAATCACACGCCTGTTGTTATCGCAGCGTGATGCGCGGAGGACCCATGTCGCAGAATCGTGACGCTGAACAGCCGAGTCGGGTGCTTCTGCTCCACGGACCCAATCTCAACCTGCTCGGGCGACGCGAGCCCGACGTCTACGGCACCGCGACCCTCGCCGACGTCGACGCGCGCTGCCGCGCGCTCGGCGCCGAACTGGGTCTGGAGGTCGACGCCCGGCAGAGCAACCACGAGGGCACGCTGATCGATGCGGTGCAGGAGGCCATGTCGGGCTTCCACGCCGTCGTCATCAACCCCGGCGGCTACACCCACACCTCGGTCGCGCTGCGCGACGCGCTCGCCGCCCTCCCGGTGCCCGTCGTCGAGGTGCACATCTCGAACGTGCACGCCCGCGAGCCGTTCCGGGCCCATTCCTACGTCTCGCCGATCGCCACCGCCGTCATCGCCGGCGCGGGCGTCCTCGGGTACGAGCTGGCCCTGCGGTGGTGCGCTTCGCGCATGTGAACAGATGTGGTCGCCCGGACGACCACATCCGTTCACCTGGCCCGGAGGGCCTCGAGCTCCTCGTGCAGCACCTCGGGGAACTGCAGCGGGAGGAAGTGGGTCCCCGGGAGCCGCACCAGCCGGGCGCCGGGGATGCCCTCGGCGAGGGCCACCATGTCCTCGACCGGGGCCATCGTGTCGAACTCGCCCGCCACGACCGTGACGGGCACGTGGAGGTCGTCGACCGGGATCGGCGGCTCCTCCCCCGCGGCGAGCACCATCTTCGAGAACCACGTCCAGTCGTGGTGGGAGAACTCGCGGGCCACCTCGGCGAGGGTCTGCAGCGGTCCGGGCGCGAACGCGGCCACCCCGGACGCGTCGAGGCCCCGCGGCAGCAGCGAGATCAGCCCCGCCAGCGGCGGCCCGACCACCCGCAGCGACCACGCGCTCGCCTTCGACAGCCCCCGCGAGACGGCCGCCGGGGTCCACGCCGGCCCGACCCGGAACCCGCCGCCGGCCACCCCGCCGAGCACGAGCAGCGAGGCCACCCGGTCCGGGTACCGCCGCGCGACCTCGAACGCGACCGCGACGCCGACCGACCAGCCGACCACCGCGGCCCGATCGATACCCGCCGCGTCCATGACGGCGACCATGTCGTCGACGTGGTCGGCGATCCGGATGCGCTCGGGATCCCGCGGCCGCTCGGACCCGCCGAGGCCCCGGTGGTGCCACGTGACCGCCCGCGGCGTGCCGGGCCCGGGGCGCCCGTCGCCGCCCAGGAAGGGCCAGGCGGCGGGGCTCGCCCCGAGTCCGTTCGAGATCACGACGGGGACACCGGCGTCGGCCGCGGCCCCGTTGTCCCACCAGCGGATCCGGGTGCCGTCGGCAGCGACGACGTCGTCGAGGTGGGCCATCGGACCAGGCTAACGACGCCGGCCCACCGGGGGCGCCACGGTCACGAGGCCCGGGAGCGTTCGCGGATCTGGTCGGCGGAGAGGTAGGCGTCGGCGCTCTCGAAGTCCTCGACGGTCCCCTTGCGCCCGGACAGGAACCCGATGCGGATGAACTCGTCGCCGCCGAACAGGTGCAGCACCCAGTTCGCGACCACCCGCAGTCGCGTGCGGGTGAGCGGCAGGGCGAGCACGTGGTAGCCGCGGGTCACCACCTGCGCGGGGACCCCCTTGAGCTCGAGGCCCAGCGGGTGCGCCACCGCCTGGGTGCCGCCCAGGTCCACGACGAGGCCGAGGTCGTGGTGCTTGTAGCGCGTCAGCGGCTGCCCGCGCAGCGAGGCCACCACGTTGTCCGCGGCCGTCGTCGCCATCCGGGTGGCGTGCTGGGCGGTCGGCGGGCAGATGGCCTCCGGGTCGTCCTGCGTGAGGTCGGGGACCGCCGCGCAGTCCCCGAGCGCGAAGACCCCCGCGTGGCCCGGGAGCTGCATGTCGGCGCCGACCTTCAGCCGCCCCCGCACGAGCTCGACGTCGAGGTTCTTCACCAACGGGTTCGAGGTGACCCCCGCGGTCCACACGAGGGTGCGGGTCGGGAGCGTGGTGCCGTCGGTGAAGGTCACCTCGCTGTCGGTGACCTCCTCCACCCCGGTCTCGAGCTTGATCTCGACGCCGCGGCGTCGCAGCAGGTCCAGGGCCTGCTCACCGAGGCGCTGGCCCAGCTCGGGCATGAGCCGCGGCGCGATGTCGACGAGCGTCCAGCGCACCAGGCCCGGGTCCAGCCGGGGGAAGCGCTTGAGGGCCGACTCGGTCAGCAGCTGCAGACAGGCGGCGGTCTCGGTGCCGGCGTAGCCGCCGCCGACCACCACGAACTGGAGCCGCGCGGCGCGCTCGGCGTCGTCGGTCGAGGCGTTCGCGAGCTCGAGCTGGGAGATGACGTGGTCGCGGAGGTAGGCCGCCTCGGCGAGGTTCTTCATGCCCAGCGCGTGCTCGTCCAGGCCCGGGATGTCGAACTTGCGGGTGACGCTGCCCGGCGCCAGCACGAGGCGGTCGTAGGGCAGGTCGACGACCTCGCCGGAGATCTTGCGGACGACGACGCCGGAGTGCTCCAGGTCCACCCCGACGACGGTGCCGGGGAGCCGGTGCGCGCGCTTGATCGCCCGCGGCAGCGACACCGTGACGGCCTGGGTGGTGATCACCCCGGCGGCGACCTGCGGCAGGAGCGGCAGGTACAGCATGTAGTCGTTCGGGCTGACCACGACGACCTCGACGTCACCCCGGTCGATCTCCGTGCGCAGGGTCTTCTCGAGACGCTTCACGCACTCCAGGCCGGCGAATCCTGCACCGACGACGACGATTCGTTCCGCGGCCACTCCGAAGACCTCCCACGACGGTTCGTCGCGTCCTCGACGACGGCGACGTCACACGACGGCGGGGTGTCTCCCGCCGTTCCTGCGGCGCAAGATGCCCCGCGGCGTCCGCGATGACACCCTCGCGACGCTGCCGGACCCCGCTGTGCCCGGACTCACTCCTCGCAGGTCCGGGGTCGAGGTGAGAAGGAGACACGTCGAAGTGAGTGCCGTGCTGTTCACCGGGTTCCCCGGCTTCCTCGGCTCCGCCCTCCTGCCGCGCACCCTGCGGCGGGACCCCGACGCCCGCGCCGTGGCCCTCGTGCAGCAGCGGTGGCTCGGCCGGGCGCGGGAGGCGCTCGCGGACATCGAGCGCGACGACCCCTCGATCGCCGGCCGGACCGACCTCGTCGTCGGGGACATCACGACGCCGGGTCTCGGGCTCGACGACGCCGTGCGGGCCCGGCTGCTCGACGCCCCGCTGGAGATCTTCCACCTCGCTGCGGTCTACGACCTCTCGGTGGCCCCGGAGATCGCCTGGCGGGTGAACGTCGACGGCACCCGCCACGTCGTCGACCTCGCCCGGGCCGCCGCCGACGGGGCGGGCCTGCGGCGGCTGCAGTACGTCAGCACCTGCTACGTCTCGGGCCGCTACGACGGGATCTTCTTCGAGGACGACCTCGAGCTCGGCCAGCCGTTCGCGAACCACTACGACCACACCAAGCACGAGGCCGAGCGGATCGTCGCGAAGGCGCGCGACGCCGGGCTCCCGGTGACGATCTACCGGCCGTCGGTGGTGGTGGGCGACTCCGGGACCGGACGGACCCAGAAGTTCGACGGCCCCTACTACGTGCTCCAGCTCATCCTGCGCCAGCGCGGGACGGCCCTGATGCCGTTGCCGCCCGGGGCGGACCGGGTGGCGTTCAACCTGGTGCCCTCGGACTTCGTCGTCGACGCGATCGCGGCGCTCGCCGGGCACGACGCCGCCCGCGGCCGGACCGTCGCCCTCGCCCAGCCCGACCCGCCGACCGTGACCCGCATGTGCGAGGTGTTCGCCGAGCGGGCCGGGCGCCGCCTGCGGGCGGTGCCGATGGCGACCGGGCTCGCGGCGTTCGGGATCGACCACGTCCCGGGCGTCGGGCGGTTGTTCAAGGTCCCCTCGAGCACGCTGGAGTACCTCACCCACCCGACGCTCTACGACACCGCGGCGACGACGGCGCTGCTGGCGGAGGTCGGGGTGCGGTGCCCGTCCTTCGACGAGCACGTGGGCCCGATGGTCGAGTTCTTCCGGGCGAACCCGGACGTCGGCAGCGCCGCGATGGTCTGAGCCGGGCGCGAGTACCCTCGCCCGCGTGCCTGCCGGCGGGACACGGATCGCGCTGATCGACTCCGGGCTCGGCATGCTGCCGACCGCGGGATGGCTGCGTCACCTGCGCCCCGACGTGCACCTCGATCTCTGCATGGACCCGGCCGGGATGCCGTGGGGCGCGCGGGCCGGCGAGTGGATCGTCGACCGGGTGCTCTCCGCCGCCCGCCTCGCGATCGCCCGGGGTGCCGACGCCGTCGTCGTGCCCTGCAACACGGCCAGCGTCACCGCCCTGGTCCCGCTGCGCGCCGAACTGGAACCCCGCCTGCCCGTCGTCGGGACCGTCCCCGCCGTCAAACCGGCGGCGGCCGGCGGCGTGCCCTTCGGCATCTGGGCGACCGAGCGGACGAGTGCCAGCGCCTACCAGGCCGATCTCGTCGCCCTGTTCGCGACGCCCGGCCAGGCCACCCCGGTCCCCTGCCCCGGGCTGGCGGACGCCGTGGAGGCCGCCGATCCCGGTGCGGTCGCGGCCCCCGTCGGGGTCGGGGCGTCC
>JAICLN010000024.1 GCA_025925615.1 Actinomycetospora sp.
ATCTTCGTGTGCACGAAGCCCGGGCGGACGATCGTCACGCCGATCCCGTCGCCGCGCAGCGCCTCGGTGAGGCCGGTGTAGAAGGCGTCCATCCCGGCCTTCGTCGAGCCGTAGACGAAGTTGGAGCGACGGGCCCGCTCCCCGGCCACGCTCGAGAGCGCCAGGATGCGGCCGTGGCCCTGGCGGCGGAACTCCGCGGCGAGCGCGACGCCAACCGAGACCGCGGCCACGTAGTTCACCTCGGCGAGCTCGACCGCGACGTCGATGTCCTGCCAGGCCGTCTCCTGGTCCCCGAGCAGACCGAACGCGACCACGGCCACGTCGATGTCGCCGCCCGCGAACGCCTTGCGCACGGCCTCGGTGTGCACCGCGGCGTCCTTGGCGTCGAACTCGAGCGTCTCGACGTGCCCGCCCGCGCGGGACAGGCGTGCGGCCGCGTCGGCGAGGCGCGTCGACTGGCGCCCGGCCAGCACGATGCGGACCGGCCCGCCCTCGAGGTAGCGCTCGGCGATCGCCAGGCCGATCTCGGAGGTGCCCCCCAGCAGGAGCAGGGACGACGGGTGGCCGACGGCGTCGATCATGGTGGTTCCTGTCATCGGGTGTCAGTCTTCGGGTGGAGCTGCAGGTCAGGACGCCGAGGGGTTACGACGTGAGCGCGAGGCGGCGGCCCATGTCGGAGGCGAACACGCCGTCCGGGTCCACCGTGTCGCGGACCTTGCGCCATTCGTCGAGCCGCGGGTACATCGCCGCGAACGTCCCGGCGTCGGTCCGCGAGTCCTTCGCGGTGTAGAGCCGCCCGCCCATCGCGAGCACGCGCTCGTCGAGCCCGCGGCAGAAGCGCCCGAGCCCGTCGACGATCGGGAAGTCGACGCAGATGTTCCAGCCCGGCATCGGGAAGGACAGCGGCGCGCGGTTGCCCTCGCCGAACTTCTTGAAGACGTTGAGGAACGAGACGTGCCCCGACGCCGCGATGTCTGCGATGATCGAGCGGAACTCGGCCTCGGCCGCCAGCGGCACGATGAACTGGTACTGCAGGAAGCCCTTCGAGCCGTAGGCGCGATTCCAGTCCCCGAACAGGTCCAGCGGGTGGTAGAAGGCCGTCAGGTTCTGGATCTGGCCCCGCTTGTTCTTCGTCTTGCGGTAGTAGAGCTCGCCGATCGCGGAGAACGAGAGCTTGTTCGCCAGCCCGTTGGGGAAGACGTCGGGGAGGTCCAGCAGCGTCGGCGCGTCGAACTTGAGCGGGTCGCGGCGCAGCTTCTCGGGCAGCTCGTCGAGCCGGGCCAGCGAGCCGCGACCGAGGGCGGCGCGGCCGAGCTTGGGGCCCGTCGAGATCGAGTCGAACCAGGCGGAGGAGTAGTCGTAGGCCTCGTCGGAGCCGTCGGAGAAGCGCTCGATCGTCTCGTCGAGGTTCGCGGTGCGCTCGGTGTCGGCGACGAAGTAGGCCGTCTCGGTCTTCGTCATCCGCACGGTCGCCCGCAGGATGATCCCGGTCAGGCCGATGCCGCCCACCGTCGCCCAGAACAGCTCGGAGTCCGGTCCCTCGGGCTCGAGCCGGCGGACGTCCCCGGACGCGGTGAGCAGGTCCATCGACGCGACGTGGTCGCCGAAGCTGCCCGCGCTGTGGTGGTTCTTGCCGTGGATGTCGTTGGCGATCGCGCCGCCGATGGTGACCTGGCGCGTACCGGGCAGCACCGGGACCCACAGCCCGAACGGCAGCGCGACCCGCATGAGGCGGTCGAGCGATACGCCCGCGTCGAGGTCGACGAGGCCGGTCCCGGCGTCGACCGCGTGGATGCGGTCGCGCGAGGTCATGTCGACGACGAGGCCGCCCGCGTTCTGCGCGGTGTCGCCGTACGAGCGGCCGAGGCCGCGGGCGATCACGCCGCGCGAGCCCGCCGTCGTGAGCGTCTCGGCGAGGCGGTCGGTCGAGGTGACCTCCTCGCCGGACAGCACGGTGGCCCGGCTCGGCGCGGTCCGGGCCCAGCCGACCAGGGTCTTCACGGAGCGTGGCATCGCTGTCGAGGCTAGCGCGCGACGCTGCGTGGCCTGCTCCGGCATCTAGGACTCCCCGATCGACAGGGGACCAGGCGTCGTGAGCCCGGACTGCCCGACGTCGCGTCGGGTCACGGTCGGGGCGACCAGCGGCTCCGTCGGGACCCACCGCTCCAGGCTCGCGATGTCGGTCAGCGGCAGCCCCGGCAGGTAGACCGGGTAGCGGACCTGCGCCACGAGGGACCGCGCCGTCGTCCACGGCCCGCCCTGGGATGCGGTGTAGCTGATGTAGCCCGACTGCGCCTCGCTGCGCGCGTCGGTCGAGACCCGCCAGCCCGGGAGGGTCGCGATCCCGTCGCGCAACGGTGGGAACGGCGTGCACGGGAAGAGGAAGGCGCCGGGCCAGTCGACGGCGGCGGGCACCCCGGGTGGGAGGACCTGGGAGAACGGGACCGTCACGGGCAGGCGCGGCACCGTGAAGCCCTGGGTGGCCGGGGTGTCGGCGGCGCTGACCAGCCGGATCGCGGTGTGGGTCGACGCGAGCGCGGGGTCGAGGCGCAGGTCCCGGGCGCGGGGGGCGTCGACCGAGGCCGACGCGGAGAACTGTGTCGCGTCCTCGTCGAGCGGGACCCGGGTGACGTCGGTGACGGTGCCGTCGGGGCCCCGCGAGCCGAGCTCGGCGACGACGTCGCCGTGGGTCACCGGGCCGGTGAGGGTGACGACGATCGGCGTGTCCGGGCGCGCCGCGCGGGTCAGCGGCAGGCCGAACCACGCCGTGGTGACGCCGGGGCCGTGCCAGCCGGGGAGCGCGACGCCGGACATGGCCGCGGTGGGCAGCGGCGCGGGCCCGGGGTCGGCGGGCGTGAGCAGGCCGGCGGCGGGGTCGGCCTCGACGCGGAGCCGGTCGGCGATCCCGCACGAGCGCTCGTGCAGCGACTCGACCGAGTCCGAAGCGAGGGTGTAGGAGTCGCGGCGCTGCACCGCGGTGCGCGCGAACGAGAGCACCTCGATCGCGACGACGAGCACGACGACCGCGACGGCGAGGGTGGGGGCGATCCCGAGGAGCCTTCCCGCCGTGCAAGCGAAGCGTCGTTGCTTGCACCCAGTGGCAGGAAAGCCACGTTCTCGGTACAGGGTCCGACCGATCGCGATCACCGCGCACGCCACCGCGAGGACCACACCCAGCACCAGCACTGCGTCGGCGAACCGGATCCCGCCGAGCTGCGGCGAGATCGTCGACCACGTGATCGCGTAGCTGGAGATCCAGTGCCACTGGTTGAAGCCCGCGAGGGTGAGCCCCGAGGCGCCCGCCGCGAGCGCCACCGCCCACGCCGCCCGTCGCGGCGCCCGCTCGGCGTCGGCGGGCGCGCGCAGCCACGCGTCGAGGGCCAGCAGCGTCGTCGCCGTCCCGAGCACCGCGAACGCCCCGAAGTGATGGGTCCACTTGGTCGGCGTGAACGCGAGCGTCACGAACGAGAGCACGGTGGTGACGAGGATGCGGTGCGCGCGCGGCGAGCGCGGCACGCCCCGGACGAACGCGAGCGCACCGAGGGCGAGCGCGAGGAGCAGTACCGGCGCGCGGCGGCCGAGGTTGCCCTCGGCGTCGCCGACGGTGAGCAGCGACGTGTACCGGACGTACTCGTCGGTCCAGGGTCGGTCGCCGCCGATGAGCGTGCGGATGCCGACGGAGTCGAGCACCGACGCCCAGGTCTGGTCGGCGTAGACGAGGAGGAGCGTCAGCCCGAGCGCGGCGATCCCGACGACGGCGAGGGTCACGACGCCGAGCCGGTCGGCTTGCGCGAGGCGCACCAGCGGGACGACCGCAGCCACGAGCGGCGCGAACGCCATCAGGCCGGTGGGCGTGACGGCGAGCGTGACCCCGGCGATCAGCAGCGCCACGATCAGCGGGGCCACCGACCGCCGCTCGAGCGCCCGTTCCACCAGCACGAGCACCGCCGTCGACCCGACGAGCACCCACGGTTCCGGCCGCACGCCGAGGTCGTAGGGGAGCCACCACGCGAGGTAGACGACGCCGGCGAGCCACGGCACGAGCCGGGGGAGCCGTTCGAGGCCGAGCTTCGGCAGGACGGCCCGCGAGAGCAGGAACCAGCCGGCGATCCCGAGCGCGGTGGCCGGCAGCCGGAGCCAGAACGGGGCCGGGTCGGCGCGGGCGATGAGCGCGAGGACGTCGTAGAACCAGCCGAACGGCGTCTCGGGGGAGTTCAGCCACCGGAAGACCGTGCCGACCTGGCCGTTCTGGGTCCGCGAGCGCACGATGCCCGCGATGTAGCCGTCGTCGACGGTCAGCGGGCCGATCACCTGCCACAGCAGCAGGCCGAGTACGACGCCGGCGTCGACGAGCCGTCGCGGGGCCGTCGACGAGGCGGATTTCCTCCCACTGGATGCAAGCAGTTCAGGGGAGCACGCCGATAGGGCGCCGCTGGCATCCCCGGGACGGCGACGGGCCAGGACCACCACGGCACCCAGCGCCACCGCGAACGCCACCAGCGCCACCACGCCCAGCGCGATCTTCAGCCCGGCCGCCGAGGTCTGGAACCGGGTGTCGGCCACGACCGAGAGCGACACCCCCGCCGCCGACGCCGCCCCGGTGAACGCCCCCGCCACGGCCGGCCGCGTGTCGCCGTCCACCCGCGCCACCGGCCGCGCCCCCGACGGCGCGTCCAGCGTCACCGTCGTCGAGGAGATCCCGCTGACCAGCCGCACGGTGCACGGCCCGCCCGGCAGCACGACCGGGGCCAGGTCGTGCCCGCCGACCGAGATCGCCACGACCCCGGGGGGACCCGCCGTCATCTTCAGGCCCTGCAGCGGCTCGGCCAGCGGGTCCGGGCGCGGCGGCGTCGTCGAGAGCAGCACCGTCCCGGGCGCGACCGCCCGGACGGCGTCGGAGCCGACCGACGCCGTCGTCGTCACCGGTTGGTAGGGCAGCATCGGGATCGCCGCGGGCGCCGGCGAGGTCGAGCCCGGCGCCGGCCACGAGTACGTGACGTCCGGCCGCGTCACCGGCGCGAAGGGGAACGCCAGGGCCGCGAGCACCGAGACCAGCCCGGCGAGCAGGGCCGTGAGGCGCAGCGTCCTCTCCGAAGTGCGTCTCACCCGAGGTATTCGCGTCCCGAGTAGGCCTCCGTCGCCAGCGTCGGGAACCGGGTCAGGCCTCCGCGCTCGACGCGGTTGACGCTCAGGTCGTAGCCGTCCGTGGGGTGGTCGTAGACGATCCGGTCGACGTTGCCCCACTGCAGCGTCGGCGGGCCGCCCGGCGAGACCCCGGAGAAGATGCGCACCGTCGCCCAGGTCCGCTCGGACTGGACCATCGTGCCGCCCCACGACTCGTAGGTCGGGTTGGACAGGATGCCCTCCGGCGTGTTCTCGGCCGCAGACAGGCGCACCTGCGGCGTCGGCGCGATCCCGTGCCGCACCGCCACCTGGTCCACGCACGGCCACAGCACGGCCGAGAGCTGGTCGGCGAAGACCGGCACCGTCGACGACCCGTCCGGGCCGGTCAGGGTCTGCACAGGCTGCATCGCCGTGAGGTGCGGCGGCGCGACGGCGAGCGCGGTGTCCGGGCCGCCGACCTTGTCCTCGGCCACGATCCGCACCGAGCTCGGGCGGTCCGCGGGCAGCAGCACCGGCACCTCCTGCCACTGGCGCGAGGTCAGGCCGGCGGCGGGGTTGACGGTGGTCGCGACGGTGCGGGTCGGCGCGGCCGCCGGGCCGTAGCCGAACTCGAGGACCACCCGCTGCTTGTCGGGGTCGTTGCCTGCGACGGGGACGACGACGTTGGTGGCCGGCGTCGGGTCGCCGGCGACGGCGGGGGGCAGCGGGTACCAGCCGGTGGTGAGCGAGCCGAGCCCCGTGCCGCCGGAGGTCCCGGGGTCCGCGGCCCCGCCGGTCGCCGGGTCGGTGACCGCGTCGTGCCACATCGTCGGGCCCGCGCCGGAGGGCGCCGGTCCGGGCGGGGGCACCGGGTCGGGGTCGGTCGGGCCGTTGCCGGGGGCGGTCAGCGCGAAGTCCCCGGTGCGGGTCTCGGGGGTGAGCGGCGCGCCCAGGTCGCGGGGGACGTCGGCCATCACGGTGACGGAGTTCGCGAGCTGGCACGGCTTCCCGGCCAGGGCCTGGAGCTGGGCGCCGGCCAACGTCCAGCCGGGTGACTGGACGATCGGCGCGTAGGCCATCACGGCGACCATGAGCACGCCGAGCATGACGACCGCGGGTACGAGCACCGCGCGGTCCGGAGTCACCCCGTACGTGCTCCGGTGGTGCCGGCGACGCCACCACACGAACAGGCCGGCCAGCGCGGCGAGGCCGACCCACCACCAGAACTGCCGCAGGTACAGCGTCCCGATGTGCGGGGCGAGCAACTCCAGGTCGAGCATCGACAGGTCGGGGTCGAGGTGCTTGCCGAACGGCTGGCCCCGATCGGAGTACGGGTGCCAGGTGTTCGGCCCGGCGAACCCGAGCACGGTAGCGCCGGTCAGCAGGCCCACGCTCGCCGCGGTCACCAGGGCGCCGGGCCGGCGCGGGAGCGGCGTCTGCAGCATCGCGAGGGCCAGCAGCACCGTCCCCGGCGCGGCGATCGCGCCGAAGTGGTTCACCCACTTCGTCGGGCCCAGCGCGAGCAGGCCGAGCGCGACCGCCGTCGTCACCGCCGTCGAGAGCGTGTACTCCCGGATCGGACCGCCGATCGGCCCGCGCCGCCCCGACCCGATGGACACGACGACCAGCAGCACGACGGTGAGGAGCACCGGCAGGCGCCGGCCCCAGGTCCCGGTCTCGATCAGGGTCCGGTAGTGCGCCCACTCCTCGTACCAGGGGAACGTCACGTAGTACCAGGAGTGCACGTCGGTGGCCTCGAGGACGTCGCCGAGGGTGGCGTCCCCGAAGCCGACCGGGATCGCGATCGTCCCGGCCGCGATCACCGCGCCGACGACGCCGAGCCGCGTCCGCCAGCTCGCCGTCGTCAACCAGCGGTAGAGCCACGGCAGGAGGACGACGACGGGTGCCGCGGCGACGAGGCCCCCCGGCGAGACCGTGACGGCGAGCGCCGCGGCCGCCGTCGCCGGGATCAGCGGCCCGACCGCCTCTCGCCGCCGCGCCACCTCGCAGAGCAGCATCACCGCCGCGAACAGCGGGACGATGAAGACCTCGGGCCGCAGCGCCATGCCGTAGGGCAGGAACCACGCGAGGTGCGCGCCGAGCAGCGTCCAGGGGACCCACGCGCGGCGGTCGATCCGCCCGAGCGCGGTGGCGAGCAGCGCCCGGAGCAGGAACCAGGTGAGCAGGCCCAGCAAGAGCGGCAGGATCCGCATCCAGAGCAGGCCCCAGCCCGGCGTGCCGAGGGCGTTCCCGAGGTGTCCCCAGACCGCCATGACGTACTGGCTGCCGACGAACGGGTTCTCCGTCGCGTCGAACATGTAGATCTGGTTGCCGATGAAGCCCGTGGGCGAGGCGTTGCGGGCCATCAGCAGGTACCACGAGTCGTCGTTCTGCACCGGCGACAGGACGACCCACGCGAGGCTCACGACGACGACGGCGGCGTCCGCCGGCGTCAGTCGGGGGCGGGTGCCGGCGCTTGGAGTGCCGCGCCACCGGCGGTAGGCGAGCACCAGCGTCGTCGCGAGCGCGATCGCGTGCAGGATCAGCAGCGTCAGCTTCAACGCGCTCGGCACCGAGGAGTACCGGTCGTCGGGATGGATGGTGGCGGTCAGGCCGGGGGTCCCGGTCGCGTCGGTGGCGAGCTCGGCGACCTGCGGGGCCTGCCCGGGGATGGACGCCAGCACCTGGCCGTCGCGGGTCAACGTCGTCGTCGTGCCGTCCGCGGTGATCCGGTAGGTGCAGGCCGTCAGCGGCAGGACCTCGTCGACGAGGGTGGCGCCGTCGCTGGTGACCGTGACCCGACCGCCGGAGCTGGACACCGTCAGGCCCCGTCCGGGGGTGCCCGCCGTCGCCGGCTCGGTGCGCAGCGCGTCCCCGCCGGCGCGCAGCGCCTGGCACGGCACGTCCGCGGTGATCGACAGCGGGCGGTAGGGCGTGAGCGGGACGCTGGTCGAGGCCGCGGGCTGACCCGCCTTGGGCCAGCTGACGACGGGGTCGTCCGCGGAGACCGGCGCGAACGGGATCGCGACGCCGAGCACCACGGTCAGTGCCGCGAGCGCGGCGAGGAACCAGCCGGACCGGACGCTCCACCGGGTCGGTCGGCGCGGCTCGTCCGGTTCGGCAGGACCCTCCGCGACGCGCGCAGGGGTGTCCTCGACGACGGCCATGACCTGGAACGGTAGCGACGCCGCGGTGTCGGTCCGGTGGGGGGCGTGGGCCGGTGGGGACGCCGTGGTCCGGGCTCGTACCCTCGGTGGTCGTGAGCGTCGAGGAGAGCACGCCCGAGTCCGGCCCCGGGGTCCAGGGCGCCGGCGGTGCTGCGGCGGCCTCGGCCAGCCCGGCCGGCTCGGCCACCGCGCCCGCCGCGGCCCCCGACCGACTCGGCCTCAAGGCCCAGCTGGTGCGGTTCGTCGCCATCGGCGTGGTCGCCGCCGCCGTGGACCTCGGCGTCTACCAGCTGCTGCTCCACTTCGGGGTGTGGGCGCCGCTGGCCAAGGGAGTCTCGTTCATCCTCGGCACGACGACGGCCTACCTGCTCAACCGCCGCTACACCTTCGCGTCGTCGAAGGGCGGGAGCAGCAAGTTCTTCGGCTTCGTGATCCTCTACGGCTCGACGTTCGTCGCGAACGTCGCCGTCGCCTCCCTGGTGCTCCACGTCATGGGCGCTCCGAGCGTCGGCACTCCGCCGATCCCGGGCGTCGTCTCCTGGTTCGTCGCCCAGGCGGTCGCCACGTCGATCAACTTCGTCGTGATGCGCACCGTGATCTTCAAGGACTGACGCGGGCCCGTTCTGAGCGAAGGGCCCCTTCGGTCGGCTAGATCGACGAGGGGCGCCCTTCCTCGGAACGTCGGGCGGCGGAGCTCCCCGACGAGGGGCACACCACGCATGCCCGCGTGACCCTGGGTCGGCCTGACGTGCCCCTGATCACCCGCCGGTCGCGGCGCTTCCCGACGACGGGCACGCCAGGCATGCGAACGCTGCCGTCGGCCGGCCTCACGTGCCCCTGATCACCCGCCGCTCGCGGCGCTTCCCGACGACGGGCACACCGGGCATCGTCGGCGCGGCCCAGGAGCGTCGAGTGGACTCCCAGGGCTCCCGGCGCAGCCCTCGGAGTCCACTCGGCCGCCACCGTGGCCGGCCACCTCGGCGAGTGGACCCCCACGGCTCCCGGCGCAGCCCTCGAAGTCCACTCGGCGACATCGGCCGCAGCGGGAACGTCCACCCCGCACGAGCGAAGGGCCCCTTCGGTCGACCAGATCGACCGAAGGGGCCCTTCGCCCAGAACCACCCGAAGATCAGCGCTCCGGCGACGGGATACCGGGCGGCGGGTCACCGATCTCGCCGTCCCCGTGCAGGCCCCACACCGTCTTCTCGCCCTGCACGACGTCGGGCGCGACCGTGTTCGGCGCGTAGGGCTCGAGGCGCTCGATGCGGCCCCAGTCCAGGTTCGGCTCGCCCTGCAGGTAGGACGGCACGTCCTGCTGCTTCTCCAGGAGCTCGATCCACCCCATCGGCCCGCCCGCGGACGGCTGGGACCACGTCTCGCCGCCGATCCGGAACTGCGAGGCGTCGGCGATGAGCCGGTAGGTCGGCACCTCGGCAATGCCGTTCCGCACGTCGAACGGCTTCAGGCACGGCGACGCGAACTGCACCGGCCACTCGAGGTAGCCCGGCTGCGTCCCGACGGCCTGGGTGAACGGCACCAGCTTCGGTCCGCGCATCGGGGCGAGCGCCATCCAGCCGTCGAGGCCCAGCGAGCGGTCCTGCGCGATCTCGCGGACCTCGTCGGCCTGCGCGCCCTTGCCCGTGGACAGGTTGACCTTGATCTCGCGCCACGGCGGCTCGCCGCCGGCTCCGTCGTCGATCTGGTCCTGGCCGAGGATCTGGATGCGGCCGTCGGGCAGGTGCTTGGCGTACTGGAGGAACAGGCTGTTCCCGCCGTTGAGCCGCCCCGCCACACTGATCACGAGCGGCGTCTGCCCGGAGCGCAGCGAGTCGTCCACCGAGGACCACGCGGTGCGCAGGACCCCGGTGTTGCGCCCGTCCTTGTCGAACGTGCCGATCGTCTGGCCGGCGAGGTCGTTGCGCAGCGTGTACTCGTAGCCGGACAGGCCGGTGCCGCCGCCGGTGGGCGGGGTGGCGTCGTCGGCGTGGACGCCCTGGTTGAGCGGGTTCGGGTCGACGAGCTGCGCGAGCGGGCTCGAGGCCCCCACGGTGTTCGGCGGCAGCGGCGCCGGCTGCTGTCCGGGGGCCACCGGGGTCTGCGGCGCGATGGTGGGCAGCACGCCCGGCGGCGAGGGCGCGAGCCCGGTGAACGGCGGCGCGGCCGGCAGGACCCCGGCCGCGGGGCTGCCCTCGACACGGACCTGGTCGGCCAGCCCGCAGGACGTGGAGAACGGGTGGCGCAGCACGTCCCCGCCGAGGGAGAAGCTGTCCCACTGCTTGTCGATGGCCTTGCTCATCGACGCCATCTCGAACAGCACCAGCAAGCCGCAGACCACCGCGATCGGGGCGGACCCGACCCGCAGGGCCCGCGCCCGGCGCTCGACGGCGCTGGCCGAGCGCGATCCGCGCACCCGTTTCACCCGGACGAGCAGGGGAGCGAGGAACCGGCCGACGCGTCCGGAGGGCAGCCAGGATCCCGACGACGGGGGTCGTTCCTCCTGGATGCCGCGGATGTGCTCGATCGCGGCGACGATCAGGAAGATCCCGGCGACGCCGAGGAGCAGCGTCGAGGCCTGGTGGTGGTCGTACGAGGGCGACTTGTCGTTCCAGGGCACGCCCCAGTTGTTGGTGTACCACCAGGTGTTGGGGCCGGTGAACGCCAGCGCCAGGGTCGCGAACACCGCGGCGAGGAAGAGCGAGCGGTTGCGGCGCGAGCGCAGCACGTCCGAGGAGGTCGCGAGCGCGGTGAGCGCCGCCATCCCGGAGCCCAGCGCGGCGAACGCCCCGAAGTGGTGGGTCCACTTCGTCGGGGTGAGCGCGAGGACGACGAAGCCGAGCAGTGTCGTGCCGATGAGCCGCTGCGACGGTCCCAGCGCCGCCCCGCGGATGCGGTCGCGCCGCAGCAGGACGACCAGGCACACGACGAGCCCGAGGATGAGCAGCAGCACCGGGGCGCGACGCTCCAACGAGCCGTCGGCCGAGACCGAGAACAGCGACTCGTACCGGACGACCTCCTGGTACCAGGTGTAGTTCGGCCCGATGAGGAACCGGACCCGGTTGGCCTCCATCACCGCCGCGTAGGTCTGGTCGGCGAAGATCGCGATGAGGACGATCAGGCCCGCGGCCATGATCGGGGCGAGCACGGGCAGCCACCCGAGCCGGCGCACCCGCTCCTGGACCAGCCGGAAGAGTGGCCGTGCGGCGGCGAGGAAGGGCGCGACCGCCATCAGGCCGGTCGGCGTGGCCGCGAGCGCGAACGCCGCCGCGACCAGGCCCAGCGCGACGGGGGCCAGCCGCCGGGTGGCGACCGCCCGCTCGACCGCGCAGAACGCCAGCAGCGCCGAGATGACGGCGACCGGCTCCGGGCGCAGCCCGTTGTTGAAGGGAAGCCAGAACATCAGGAAGACCATCGCGGCGGCCCAGCCGGCGGCCTTCGACGTCCGCACCTGCTGGCCGAGGCGGGGCAGCATCTCCCGCGAGATCAGCAGCCAGGACACGATGCCCATGAACACCGAGGGCACGCGCATCCACAGGACGTTGTCGCTGACCTGGACCCAGACCGCATACAGCTCGTAGAACCAGCCGAACGGCGCCTCGGGGACGTTGAACCACCGGTAGTAGTTGCCGATGTAGCCGGCGCTCTCGCGGGCGCGGGCGATGCCGAGGATGTACCCGTCGTCGGAGGTCTGGGAGCCGATCACCGCCCAGATGGCGAGACCGGCCACGACGGCGGCGTCGCGGGCGTTCGGCTTCCACCACCGCCGGGGGGCCAGCCGCGGGGCGCGCCGTCCCGCCCGCATGTCGAGCCGGTGCAGCGCCCACACCGCGCCGAGGAAGCACAGCACGGCGAGGATGCCGGCGAGCGTCTTGAGCACGGTCGCCGTCGTCTGGAACCGGGTGTCGGGGACGACCTGGACGCTCGTGCCCGCCGTCGGGTCCTTCGTTGAGTCGAGGTCGGAGTAGATGCCGACGACCTGCGGGCGGAAGTCCCCGCCGAGGACGACGTCGGCGCCCGCACCGAGGTTGATGACCGTCTGGGCGTAGTCCGAGGTGACCGTGACGTTGCAGGGCCCGGCCGGGACCGGCTCCTGCGCGGCCTGCTGACCGCGGTCGGTGAGCGTGAGCTCGCCGTTGTCGACGTAGAGCTGGAGCCCGACCTGGGCGCCGTTCGGGGAGAGCGGCGGCGTCGTGGACAGCAGCGTGGCGCGCTGCGCGGCGCGGCCGTCGAGGCTGCGCACCGCAGCGCACGGGATCGAGGCCGACATCGTCTGCGGGCGGAACTCGACCAGGGGCGCGTCGACCGAGCGGGTGCCCGTCGTCGGGCTCGGCCACTGGATCGTCGCGGTGTCCTGCACGACGGGCAGGAACGGGAACACCAGCGCGAGGGCGGTGCCGAGCCCGCCGAGCAGGACCGCGAGCCACCGGGTGCGCCACAGCGCGCGGCGCTCGTCGGCCGGGCTCAGGTCGGCCGGGGCCGACGGACCGTGCGCGCCGTTCAGTGCGGCGCCGGTCGTCGTGTCCGGGTCCGCGGTGGCGGTGTTCGTCGCCTGGTTGCCTGACGTCAGCACGTGGTGCGTCCTGGCATGGTCGGGATGACCTCCGTACTCGCCGGGGAGATCCTGTCGGGGAGGGGCATCCGCCTCATGGGCGGCGGAACCTCTCGCGTCGGCCCATCCGCACCAGCCGCAGCCACTCCCGCAACGCCGCGACGTCCCGGCGCTCGACGAGGAAGTACCAGCCGAAGCGCAGGTGCTCGATGGCGCCGAGCTTGCGCAGGCCGGGCTGGGCCAGCAGGTAGCCGCGGTTGCGGTAGGTGAAGTACCGCTTCGTGGCGTCGCCCGGGTCCTGGGCGTGCAGACGGCCGCCGAGCATCGGTTTGAACTCGTCGGAGCCGTCGGGGTGGACGTAGGCCGTCGTGAGGCACGTCCCGTAGGGAAGCCCCGAGCGCATGAGGCGCCGGTGCAGCTCCACCTCGTCCCCCCGGACGAACAGGCGGAGATCCGGGACGCCGACCACGTCCAGCGTCGAGGCCCGGAAGAGCGCGCCGTTGAACAGGTGCGCGATGCCGGGCATCAGCTCGCCGTCGCCGAACCCGTCCAGGTCGGCCCGCCGCCGGACCCACCGCACGCCCCGCCGCAGCGGGAACGCCAGCTTGCCCTGGTCGGCGGCGTCGGCGATGACGGGGGAGACCTCGGCGAGGTCGCGGCGCCGCGCCACCTCGAGCAGCGTCGCCAGCACGTGCTCGTCGGCGGGCCGCCCGTCGTCGTCGGCCATCCAGAGCCAGTCCGCGCCCTGGGCCAGCGCGGTCAGCATGCCCAGCGCGTAGCCGCCCGCGCCGCCCAGGTTGTGGCGCGACGGCAGGTAGGTCGTCGGCAGCCCGCACTCCTCGACGACCTCGCGGGTCGCCTCGTCCGGGCCGTTGTCGACGACGACGAGGTGGTCCGGACGGCGGGTCTGCTTGGCCAGCACGGCCAGGCCGTCCGCGAGCAGCTCGGCGCGGTGGCGGGTGACGACGACCGCGTGGATGGTGTCGAGATCGGGGCCCGTCACGGCGTCCCCACGGTCTCGTCGGTCGGCTCACCGGGCCGGGCCCCGTCGACGGGCCCACGCTGCAGGTCGAGCCGGCGCATCGTCTCGGGGGAGAGCGACTCGAACAGGTCACGGCCCTTGTAGTGGCTGACCACCTCGCGCAGCGAGCCCTGCTCGCGGATCTCGCCGGTGTCCATCCAGATCGCGGTGTCGCAGAGCTCGACGAGGAACTCGTCGGAGTGCGAGGCGAACACGAGCATCCCGGAGCGGCTGACGAGGTCGCGCAGGCGGTCGCGGGCCTTCTCGAGGAAGGCCGCGTCGACCGCGCCGATGCCCTCGTCGAGGATGAGGATCTCGGGGTCGATCGAGGTGACGACGCCGAGCGCGAGCCGCACCCGCATGCCCGTCGAGTAGGTGCGCAGCGGCATCGTCAGGTAGTCGCCGAGCTCGGTGAAGTCCGCGATCTCGTCGACGCGGCGCTCCATCTCCTTGCGCGTCATCCCGAGGAAGAGCCCGCGGATGAGGATGTTCTCCAGCCCGGAGATCTCCGGATCCATCCCGACGGCGAGGTCGAACACCGGGGCGACCCGGCCCTCGATCTTCGCGCGGCCCCGCGTGGGCTCGTAGATGCCCGCGAGCAGGCGCAGCAGCGTGGACTTGCCTGCGCCGTTGTGCCCGACGAGGCCGACCCGGTCGCCCTGGCGCAGGCTCAGGTCGATGTCGCGCAGGGCCTCCACGACGGGGACCTTCGCGTCGGTGATCCGTCCGCCCGCCCGTCCGAGGACGGACTTCTTCAGCGACCGGTTCTTGGCGTCGAAGATCGGGAAGTCGACGGAGGCGTTGTGGACGTCGATCGAGACCATCGGTTCAGCTCACACCCAGTAGGCGACGCGGGAGCGGTAGTTGCGCAGCGCGATCAGGGCCAGGGTCCAGCCGACCACGGTGATCACGCCGACGACGGCCCAGTGCGTCCAGCTCTGGACTCCCCCCACCAACGGCGCGCGGAAGATCTCGATGAAGTGGTAGAAGGGGTTGAGCTTCGCCAGCTGCTCCACCACGTACTTCGTGCTCCCCGGCGCGCCACCGGCCAGCAGGTCCGGCGTCCAGATGATCGGCGTCATCGTGAAGAACAGCTGCATGAAGCTGGAGACCACGGGCGGGATGTCGCGGAAGCGGGTGGCGACGATCCCGAAGAGCAGGGTCACCCACAGTCCGTTCGCGACGATGACGACGAACGCCGGGATCGCGAGCAGTGCCGTCCAGCTCAGACCGGGCGACAGGATCCCGGGCTGGCCGTTGGAGAGGTGCAGCACCATCCGGTACGGCTCGGAGATCTGCGGGAAGAAGATCGCGAGCACGATGATGTAGACGACCACGTTGTGGGCGAAGAAGAGGACCTGGCGCCACACCGTGCGGAACACGTAGATCATCAGCGGTGCCGGCAGGAACCGGATGAGGCCCTCGTTGGCGATGAAGGTCTCGGTCCCCTCCAGCACGCAGGCGCTGATGAAGTACCAGATCATGAAGCCGACGGTCACGTACGGCATGAAGGTGCCGATCGGCTGGCCGAACAGCTGGGAGTACAACCCGCCGAGCGCGGCCGCGGTCACCGCCATGCTGATGGTGATCCACAGCGGGCCGATGGTGGAGCGCCGGTAGCGCTGCTTGATGTCCTGCCAGCCGAGGTGGCCCCAGAGCTCGCGCTGCGCGATCGCCTGGCTGATGTCCTCGAACGCCCGCCGCCACGAGCGGGGCGACGGGGTGTCGAGGTCGGCGGCCGCCACGTCGCGGGGCCCCGACGGATCGTCGGCGCCACGTCGCGCGAGTGCTGGGACGGCCACGGCCAGTGAGCGTACTTGGCGGGGCGAGCGGAGCGACGGGGCAGGGGAGCGCGCCGCTCAGAGGTACTGGCCGGTCGTCCCCCCGCTCCCGGCCTCGCCGCTGCTCCGCCCGGAACGCCCGCTCGAGCCCGCCGGCAGGCCCCGGCGCATCTGCTCGAGCTGCATCCGTGCGGCCATCTGCTGCGCGACCAGGGCCGTCTGGATGCCGTGGAAGAGGCCCTCCAACCAGCCCACGAGCTGCGCCTGGGCGATCCGCAGCTCGCCGTCGGAGGGCGTCTCCTCCTCGTCGAACGGGGCGATGATGCGGGCCAGCTCCTCGCGCAGCTCCGGGGAGAGGGCCGCCTCGAGCTCCCGCAGCGACGCCGCGTGGATCTGCTTGAGGCGGCGGCGGCTCGCGCTGTCGAGCTCGGTGGCCCGGACCTCCTCGAGCAGCTGCTTGATCATGGTGCCGATCCGCATGACCTTCGCCGGTTCCTCGACCGGCGACGACGGGTCCTCGGCCGGGGCCTCGTCGTCGCCCTGCGGGGAGGCCTCGCCGCCCGGGACGCGCACGGTGCCGACGGGCGTCCCGTCGGGCCCGACGATCATGACCTGGTCCCCGGCCGGGGACTCGGGGTGCTCGCTCATGTGGCCATCCTGGCGGATCCCGGCCTGCTCCGTTCGGGACCATGGTCGGTGCACATCCGGACCGCCCTCGGCTACGGCGCGAAGCCGACGTACCGTACCGGAGCATGACGGTGGACGTCGCTCGGGTCAGGGGCCAGGTCCCCGCGCTCGGCGACGGCTGGGTCCACCTCGACGCGCCCGCCGGGATGCAGGTCCCCGAGCAGGTCGCGACGGCCGTGTCCTCCGCCCTGCGGGCCCCGGTCTCCCCGCCCGGCGGGGTGTTCCCGGCCTCGCAGCGGGGTGGGGCCATCGTCGACGCGGCCCGCCGCGCGGTGGCCGACCTCGTCGGCGCGGAGCCCAAGGGTGTCGTCCTCGGGGCCTCCGCGCCCGCGCTGCTCGAGCGGCTGGCCGAGGTGCTCTCCGCGGGCTGGGCGCTCGGCGACGAGGTCGTCGTCTCCCGCCTCGACGACCGCGCCAACGTCGCCCCCTGGGCCCGGGCCGCGTCCCGGGTGGGCGGGGCGGTGCGCACCGCCGAGGTCGACGTGGAGACCTGCGAGCTCCCCAGCTGGCAGTACGACGACCTGCTCGGCCCGCGCACCCGCGTCGTCACCGTGACCGCCGCCTGCGGGCACATCGGCACCCGGACCGAGATCGCGGCGATCGCCCGCAAGGTGCACGCGCTCCCCGCGGCCACGTCCGGCGTCGAGCCCCTCATGGTCGTCGACGCGACCGCCGCCGCGCCCTACCTCCCGCTGGACATGGAGACGATGGGCGCCGACGTCATGGTGCTCTCGGGGGCCGCGTGGGGCGGGACGGCCGTCGGCGCGCTCGTGTTCCGCACCCCGGAGCTGCTCGACCGGCTCCCCGCCGTCTCCTTCGACGCCGCCGCCCGCGGGCCGGAGCGGCTCGAGATCGGTGACGCGCCGTACGCGCTGCTCGCCGGCCTCGTCGCCTCGGTGGACCACCTCGCCGACCTCGACGACCGCGCGACCGGCTCCCGTCGCGACCGCGTCCTCACCTCGATGTCGTCGCTGCGCAGCCACCTCGACGAGCTCACCACCTACCTCGTCTCGGAGCTGCGCTTCGTCCCCGGCGTGACGGTGCTGGGCGAGCCGGCGCGGCGCATCCCGACCGTGGCGTTCCTCGTCTCCGGGCGCACCGCGCAGGAGGTCGCCGAGCGGGTCGCCGACCAGGGCGTCTGTGTCCTCATCGACCCCGGCGACCAGGGCGCCCTCGAGGTGATCGGCGGCGGGGACATCGGCGGCGTCGTGAAGGTCGGGCTGGCGCACTACACGACGCGGGCCGATGTGGATGCCCTCGTGGGTGCGCTGTCGCGCACGTGAGCACTTTCCGGGGCTATAACCCCGGAAAGTGCTCACAAGGCGTCAGCCACCTACCACCAGCAGCAGCTTCCCGACGACGCCGCCCGCGTCCATCAGCTCGTGCGCCCGCGTCGCCTCCTGGACCGGGATGCGCTCGTGCACGATCGGCCGGACCCGGCCCGACTCCACCAGCGGCCACAGGTCGGTCCGCACCGCGGCGACGATCGGCCCCTTGCCGTTCGGGCCGCCGACCTCGCGTGCCCGCAACGACGTCGCACCCACCGACACCCGGCGCATCAGCAGCTTCGCGAGGTTGATCTCGCCCTTCGCGCCGCCCATCAGCCCGATGATCCGCAGGTTGCCGTCGAGGGCCAGCGCGTCGAGGTTCGCGTCGAGGTTCCGCGCGCCGATGTGGTCGAGGATGACGTCCGCCCCGTGCCCGTCCGTCGCGCGCTTGACCTCCTCGACGAAGTCGCCGTGGTAGTCGATCGCGTGGTCGGCGCCGAGGTCGCGGCAGAACTGCAGCCGCTCCTCGCTGCCCGCCGTCGCCAGCACCGTCGCGCCCAGCGCCTTGCCGACCTGGATGGCGTGCGTCCCGATCCCGCCGCTGCCGCCGTGCACCAGGAACGTCTGGCCGGAGCGCAGCCCGCCCAGCAGGACGACGTTCGACCAGATCGTGCAGCCCACCTCGACGAGCCCGCCCGCGTCCGTGAGCGAGACGCCCTCGGGGATCGGCAGGAGCTGCGCAGCCGGGACCACGACCTTCTCCGCGTAGCCCCCGCCCGCGAGCAGCGCGCACGCCTGGTCGCCGACGTCCCAGCCGCTCACGCCCGGGCCGACTGCGCTCACCCGCCCGGAGCACTCCAGGCCGGGCAGCTGCGAGGCGCCCTCCGGTGGCGGGTAGTTGCCCTGCCGCTGCATGACGTCGGCGCGGTTGACCCCCGCCGCGACGACGTCGAGGACCACCTCGCCGCTGCCGGGTTCCGGGTCGGGCTGCTCGGTCCACTCGAGGACCTCGGGGCCACCCGGCTCGCGGATGGAGATGCCGTACACGACGGCCGACGCTAGCGGTGGCGCCCCCGCAGCGCTGATCGGCGGAGGCTGGTGGGCCGACGAGCTGGGGATCTGCGGATACGATGGGGGGATGTCCGGTACGCACGAGGAGCCGCGCTGGCTCGACGCCGAGGAGTGGCGCGCCTGGCGGAACTACATCGCCGGCCAGGCCCTGTTGCTCGGTCGGCTGGGTCGGGAGCTCCAGGACACCCACAACCTGGCGTTCGCCGACTACGAGATCCTCGTCCGGCTCTCCGAGAAGGACGACCACCGGCAGCGGATGACGTCGCTGGCCGACGAGGTCGTGGCGTCGAAGTCCCGGCTCTCCCACCAGGTCGCCCGGCTCGAGGCCGAGGGGCTCGTCCGCCGTGAGGTGTGCGACTCCGACGGCCGCGGCGTCTTCGCCGTCCTCACCGACGAGGGGTTCGCCCGCCTGCAGGCCGCGGCCCCGGACCACCTGCACGGGGTGCGGGAGCACTTCGTCGACCTGCTCGACGACGACGAGCGCCGGGTGATCGGCGACGTCTTCGAGCGGATCGTCGCCAAGCTCCGTCCCTGAGGCCGCCCGCCCCCGGGTGACGACGACGGCGGGTGCGGTTGCCTACGCTGACCGTCGGAAGCGTGGCAGAGCGGCCGATTGCACCCGCCTTGAAAGCGGACGTACCGCAAGGTACCGGGGGTTCGAATCCCCCCGCTTCCGCAG
>JAICLN010000240.1 GCA_025925615.1 Actinomycetospora sp.
AAACAACCGGCCCGACTCCCGGCCCCGCGGCCACCGATCCACCCGAACCACCGACCACACACCGACCCGTCAGCCCCACCTCACGGCGATTTGGCAACAGCCTCGATCTGGCGCGTTCCGCCGCACGGAAGTGGATCAAGAGCACGGCGCGCTCCCGCCGAGGCCGCAGCGCTCGGATCGGCTCCCGGTGTCACCCGGACAGACCAATCCGGGGGTTACCCGGAACCGCGACGCCGCCTCCGTACTCTGAACCCGCAGGGAGGGGAGGTGGTCGGTCGTGGCCCAGCTGGCGGACTCGGCGGTGTCAGCACCGCCCTCGGTGGCGGACCTCCTCGCGACCGCCGTCGAGGCCCTCGGCGGCACCGAGCGCGAGGGTCAGCAGCGCATGGCGAGCGCCGTCGAGCGGAGCCTGCGCACCGGGGAGCACCTCGCCGTCCAGGCGGGCACCGGCACCGGGAAGTCGCTGGCCTACCTCGTCCCGGCCATCCGCCACGCCCTCGAGGCCGACCAGGCGGTCGTCGTCTCCACGGCCACGATCGCGCTGCAGGCCCAGCTCGTCGACCGCGACCTCCCGCGCCTGACCACGGCGCTCACGGAGACCCTCGGCCGCACCCCGTCCTTCGCGATCCTCAAGGGCCGCGGCAACTACCTGTGCCGCCACAAGATCGAGTCCGGCGCGCAGGCGGAGGACCCCGGGGACGAGCAGCTCTTCGACCCGTTCCAGGTGTCCGCGCTCGGCCGGCAGGTCGCGCGGCTGCACGAGTGGGCCGAGCAGACGAAGACCGGTGACCGCGACGAGCTCGTCCCCGGCGTCCCCGACCGCGCCTGGCGCCAGGTCAGCGTCTCCGCCCGAGAGTGCCTCGGGGCCTCGCGCTGCCCCGTCGCCGAGGACTGCTTCTCCGAGCTCGCGCGGCACAAGGCGGGCCGCGCCGACGTCGTCGTCACCAACCACGCGCTGCTGGCCATCGACGCGATCGAGGGACGCGCGGTGCTGCCCGAGCACGACGTCGTCGTGGTCGACGAGGCGCACAACCTCGTGGACCGGGTCACCTCCGTCGCGACCGGCGAGCTCACCTCCTCCGGTGCGGCCGCCGCGGCCCGGCGGTGCGCGAAGCTCGTCGACCAGGCGCTCTCCGACCAGCTCCTCGACGCCGGCGAGGGCCTCGAGACGGTGCTGGCCGACGCGACGGTCGGTCGCTGGGAGGCGCTGTCGGAACCCGTCGGACGGATGCTCGCCGCGATCCGCAACGCGGCCTGGGCCTGCCGTCAGGCGCTCGGGCCGGAGCGGGAGAAGGGCCCCAAGGACGGCGATGCGGACGCCGCCGCCCGGCGCTTCGCGACCGCGCTGGTCGAGGAGGTCCACGACGTCGCGGGCCGGTTGCTGACGGCGTTCGACCGCGAGGACCCCGCGACGCGGCCCGACGTCGTCTGGCTCTCCGAACGCGAGCTGAACTCGACCACCGTGCGGACCCTGCACGTCGCGCCGCTCTCGGTGGCGGGACTGCTCGCGGCGCGGCTGTTCGGGCAGTCGACGGTGGTGCTCACCAGCGCGACGCTCGTGCTGGGCGGCTCGTTCGACGCGCTGGCCCGGCAGTGGGGCCTCCCCGCCGCCGGCAGCGACACGACGCCGAAGGAGCTCCTCGCCGGACATTCAGTTGAGCACGCCGATAGGGGGGGCGGGCACGGCAACGACCCGGCCACGAACCTGGTGTGGCACGGCCTCGACGTCGGGTCGCCGTTCGCGCACGCGAAGGCCGGCATCCTCTACGTCGCGCGCCACCTGCCCCCGCCCGGGCGCGACGGGCTCTCCCCCGCGGTGCTCGACGAGATCGACGGGCTGGTCCGCGCCGCCGGCGGGCGGGCGCTGGGCCTGTTCTCCTCGATGCGCGCGGCGAAGCAGGCCGCCGAGGACCTGCGCGGGCGCTGGGACGGCACGGTCCTGTGCCAGGGCGAGGACGCGACGAACACCCTGGTGCAGAAGTTCGCGGCCGACACCGGCAGTGTGCTGTTCGGGACGATCTCGCTGTGGCAGGGCGTCGACGTGCCCGGCGAGTCGCTGCAGCTCGTGATGATCGACCGCATCCCGTTCCCGCGCCCCGACGATCCCCTGGTCTCGGCCCGCCAGCGCGCGATCGACGCCCGGGGCGGCAACGGGTTCCTGACGGTGTCCGCGACGCACGCCGCGCTGCTGCTCGCCCAGGGCGCGGGCCGGCTCCTGCGCGGCACGGGTGACCGCGGCGTCGTCGCGATCCTCGACTCGCGGGTGGCGACGAAGCAGTACGGCGCCTTCATCCGCGGGTCGCTGCCGCCATTTTGGTCGACACAGGACCCGAAGATCGTGCGCGGCGCGCTGGAGCGGCTGCGCGACGCGGACTGAGCTCTCCGTACGCGAGCGAGCGGGACTCTCCGTACGCGAGCGAGCGGGCCGTTCGCACGTCTAGGAGCAGCGACCGGGCCGTTCGCTCGTCGGGGCGAGGGCTCAGCCGGCCCGGCCCACCCGCAGGGTCGACACGAGGTCCGAGACGTAGCGCGCGGGGCCAAAGGCGGTCTGGCAGGGCCGCCCCGACGAGGCGAGCGCGCGCTCGACCCGCGAGGGGTACGTGACGCCTTCATCGAGGCCCCCCGGCCTGCCCAGCGTGCTCGTGATCATGCAGCTCAGGCTCGGGCACGGCGTGGCCCTCCACGAAGGGCACGTGGCGCAGGTCCCGAAGCCCGCCGACCTGCCTGGAGTGCCCCTGATCAAGCAGCGCCGGCGGGCCGGCCCCGGGGCCTGCCGGGAGCTACAGCGTCGCGAGCAGGGCGTCCGCGAGCATGCCCGCCGCATCCGGTGACCGCCGCAGGAAGAGCTCGGGCTCGATCAGCTCGAGCTCCATGACCACCGGCTCCCCGTCCACGCGCACCAGGTCCACCCGCGCGGCGTGCACCGGCGCGGGGGAGCAGGCCAGCGCCGCCTCGGCCACCTCCAGCTCGCGTGGTGTCGGCTCGTGGTCGGCGAGCCGGCCGCCGTGCCGCTCGTGCACGAGGAACCCGCCGGCGGCCGGGAACTTCCGCACCGCGTGCGACCACCGCGCGCCGAGGCGGATCAGCGAGACCTCGCCCTCGCCCTCGATGCTCTCCACGGCGGGCTGGACGAGGGCGTCGCCCACCGCGACGAGCTCGGCCAGGGCCTCGTCGAGCTCGGGCCCGAGCCCACGGTGGGCCCCGCGACCGCCCGCCGACACCGCCGGCTTGACGACGACGCGGCCCCGGAATTCAGGACAGCACGCCGATAGGGGCTCGGGCGCGCTGCCCGCCGGGACCAACCGCGTCGGGACGACCGGCACCCCGGCCGCGGCCAGCTCCACGAGGTAGCGCTTGTGGGAGTTCCACTCGATCACGGCCGGCGGGTTCTGCAGCGGCGTCGAGGCCGCCACCCCCGCCGCCCAGGCGAGGAACTCGTCGCGCCGCGCGCTGTAGTCCCAGGTGGTGCGCACGGCGACGAGGTCGGCGGCCGACCAGCCGGCGACCGCGTCCTCGGCGTCCCAGGGCTCGACCCGCGCGGTGGCCCCGCGCTCCGTCAGCGCCGCCACGAGGGGACGGTTCTCGGCGTCGGAACGCTCGGACCGCACCCGGGTGCCGGCGACGATCACGGTGGGCCCGCCCATCACGGGCGCCGGGCCGCGATGCAGGTCACGGTGCCCGGCGCGACCTCGGTGAACCCGGCGTCGCGGACCGGGGCGATCCCGTGCTCCTCCCAGGCCGCGCGGCCGTCGTCGTCGCGGGCCAGGGCCGGCGCCCCGCGCTCCCAGTCCGCGGCGGCCGCGGTCCGCACGACCGCCGTCGTCACCGCGTCCACCGCGGCGTCGTCCGCGTCGGTGAACGCCAGCACCGTCGCGAGGATCATGCTCGCGTGCCCGACCTGGGCGGCGGCCTTGCCGGTCGACTGTTCCACGGACGGGTTCAGCCAGATCACCGGTCGGTCGGGCGGCGGTGCCCCCATGTCCCGATCAGCGTGCTGCCCGGAATCGCCGGGGAGATCGGTACCGCCGATCTGCAGCCGCCGGACCTCGTGCGCCACGTCGTCGACCGGGCCGGGCACGAGAGCACGCACCTGCCCGCCACCGGCCTCGGGGTCCCCGACGGTGGCGGTGAGCCCGTCGATGTCGTCGACCGCGCGCCAGTGGGCGGTGCGGGCGCGACGGGCGAGCTTGCGGATGCGGCCCGCCCCGGCCCAGGCGGCGACGTCGTCGAACCACGGCCCCTCCGGCGCGGACCGCTCGTCGAGGCAGAGCCCGAGGGCGGCCGCCGCGGCCGCCTCGAGCAGGGCGGTCGCGCTCGGGGGTGTGGCCCGCTCGATCCGCAGCACGAGCGGCATCGCCCGCACCGGCCCGGGCTGCTCGGTGTCACCGTCCGTGGGGTGCGTTGCCACCGGCCCCGACAGGGCCCACGGGCACACCCGCGCGGCCAGGGGGGCCAGCGCCGCGAGCCGGTCCGCCGGGGAACCCATCAGATCGGGACGCGGCGCAGGAGCCCCTCGGCGGCATCGGCGACCTCGATCTCGTCGCGGGTGACGCCGAGGACGAACAGCACCGCGTCGAGGAACGGGTGCCTCAGCGCCGTGTCCGCGGCCGCCGCGACCACCCGCTTCGCGTTGAACGCGATCCCCAGGCCGGCCGCGGCGAGCATGTCGAGGTCGTTCGCCCCGTCGCCCACGGCCACGGTCTGCTCGATCGGTACGTCGACGGCGGCCGCGAAGGCCTCCAGCTGCCGGGCCTTGCCCGCGCGGTCCACGACATCGCCGACGACGCGTCCGGTCAGCTTCCCGTCGACGATCTCCAGCTCGTTCGCCGCCGCCCAGTCCAGCGCCAGCTCGTCCACGAGGTAGGAGACGACCTGGGTGAAGCCGCCGGACACCACGCCGCACTTGAAGCCGAGGCGCTTGAGGGTGCGCACGGTGGTCCGCGCGCCCGGGGTCAGCTCGAGCCGGCGCCCGACGTCGTCGAGGCACGACGCGGGCAGCCCCTCGAGGGTGGCGACGCGCCGGTGCAGCGACTGCGCGAAGTCGATCTCGCCGCGCATCGCGGCCTCGGTGACCTCGCGGACCTCGGCCTCGCGCCCGGCGTGGGCCGCGAGCATCTCGATGACCTCGCCCTGGACGAGCGTCGAGTCCACGTCGAACACGATGAGGCGCTTGGCGCGCTGCGCGATGCCGACCCGCTGGACCGCGACGTCGACACCGGCCCGCTGCGAGGCCCCGATCAGGGCCTGGCGCAGCGCGGCGTCGGTGGGCGGCGAGGAGCCCGGCGTCGAGATCCGCAGCTCGAGCCCGGTCACGGGGTAGTCCGCGACGCGGCGGACCCGGTCGATGTTCACCCGCTGTGCCGCGAGCGTGCGGGCCACCTCGGCGAACCCGGCGGCGGTGATCGGCCGGCCGAGGACCGAGACGACGTGCGTCGAGTAGGGGTGCACCGACGACGCGTCGCCGCCGGTCTCGACGGTCACCTTGAGCCCGAGGGCCGGGATCGCGACGTCGAGGCTGCGCTCGAGCCGACCGGGGTCACCCGTGACCCCGACCAGCGCCGACAGCGTCAGGTGCCCGTGGATCGTGGCCTGCTGGACGTCGAGCATCTCGGCCCCGTGGTCGGCGAGCACGGTGAAGAGCGTCGCGCTGACGCCCGGGAAGTCCGGGCCCGTGACGGTGACCAGCAGCGTCGTGCGCGCCGCGGCCAACGTCTCGGACACCGGACCCCGGAGAGGCGTGGCGTGGTCGTTCCCCGAGGGGCGGGTCACCGGTTCCGGGGGTCGCTGCCCGGCAGGTGCTCCTGGCCGGTCACCCCGGCCGCCGCCTCCCCGATGCTCGGCGCGTGTCCGCCGCCGCCCACGTGGGACTCGAGGCGGATGCGCTCGGTGAGGTGCGGGTAGTGCAGCTCGAACGCCGGGCGCTCGGAGCGGATGCGGGGCAGCTCGGTGAAGTTGTGCCGCGGCGGCGGGCAGGACGTCGCCCACTCCAGCGAGTTGCCGTGGCCCCAGGGGTCGTCGACCTCGACCGGGCGGCCGTACCGGTAGCTGTAGAACGCGTTCCAGATGAACGGCAGCGTCGAGGCGCCGAGGACGAACGCGCCGATCGAGGAGATCGTGTTGAGCGTCGTGAACCCGTCACTGGGCAGGTAGTCCGCGTAGCGGCGCGGCATGCCCTCGTTGCCCAGCCAGTGCTGCACCAGGAACGTCGTGTGGAAGCCGACGAACGTCGCCCAGAAGTGGAACTTCCCGAGCCGCTCGTTCATCATCCGGCCGGTCATCTTCGGGAACCAGAAGTAGATGCCGGCGTAGGTCGCGAACACGATCGTCCCGAAGAGGACGTAGTGGAAGTGGGCGACCACGAAGTACGAGTCGGACACGTGGAAGTCCAGCGGCGGCGAGGCGAGCAGGACGCCCGTCAGGCCGCCGAACAGGAACGTCACGAGGAAGCCGACCGAGAAGAGCATCGGCGTCTCGAACGTCAACTGGCCCCGCCACATCGTGCCGATCCAGTTGAAGAACTTGATGCCGGTCGGCACGGCGATGAGGAACGTCGTGAAGGCGAAGAAGGGCAGCAGCACGGCGCCCGTGGCGTACATGTGGTGCGCCCACACCGCCACCGACAGGGCACCGATCGACAGCGTCGCGTAGATCAGGGTCTTGTACCCGAAGATCGGCTTGCGGCTGAACACCGGGAAGCTCTCGGTGAAGATGGCTC